>NZ_OY771647.1:0-72500 GCF_963674925.1 uncultured Draconibacterium sp. | reverse complement strand
TAATGTTTACGCAAATTGGTGCCGATGTGCGCTACAATACCAAATTTTACGCCGATGCCTATGCGCCGTCAACAGGTTTTTTTTATTTGCAGAACGAACAGGAATACGGCGATTACCCATATATCGATATTTATGCCAACCTGCGTTTAAAACGTACACGTGTATTCTTTAAATGGATGAATATTGGTACAAACTTCCTGAATGGGACTTATATGACAACACCACATTACCCGATGCCGCGGGCTACTTTCCGTTTGGGCGTTTCGTGGGCGTGGTATGATTAAGTTACTCGTTTATAATCCATAGATATTTGGTAATTATTTAAGTATTGAAGGAGATTGAACGATTCTTTTGGAACTAAAATATTTTGAGTTTTGCCCTACTCCTCACCTTGTAGGGAGCTCCACATTGTAAGGGGAGCGAGCTCTGATTAACTTGTGATGTTACTTCAAAAATTCTGGCCTGTCGGTATAAATTTTCCCCTGATTAGGGGAAATGGCTGCAGCCAAAGGGGTAGCGAAATTTGAAGCCTCAATTTTTATTGATTAAATCATAAAATTCCGAAAGAATCATAGCGGTGGCCCCCCAAATTATTTCATCGTCGTATTTTACGCAGGGCACTTTCATTAGTCCGGTAAGGGTTTTTAATTCGACGGTGGAGTGTGGTGGTTTAAAAGCTTCGACTGGAAAAAGAATAGCCTTCTCCACTTCTTCAGAACACAGTGTAAATTCAGGTTTGGTATCCATCCAACCCACAAATGGCGTGATCTGAAAACGGCTCACCTCGACATAAAACGACGATAGCGTTCCCAGCAGCCTGATCTTATCTTTGGTAATTCCAATTTCTTCGTGTGTTTCGCGCAGCGCAGTTTCACTTGCACTTTCGTTAGCCTCAATCCGTCCGCCAGGCAAAGCAATTTGCCCGGCATGGTGTTTCATATATGCGGGGCGCTTAATCAGGCAAACCTTTAACCCTGTGTCGTCGGGGAAAAGCAACAACAGCACGCTGCTCTGTTTTACCTTACTTTCATCTTCGGGAGCAGGAATTAACACACGCCCGGGCGGCAGCATTTTGTAATGCGACAACGAACCCGGAAGGTCTCCTTTTAAAGCGGCTGCTATTTTATCAGGGTTGGTAATCATAAGATGCAAAAATAAAAAATACCTGCTGATTTAAGTGAGAAACGCAGAAACATTGTTTCTTGTTGTGAAGCAGATATAGTAACGTTTGTTAGGCAAAAACAGATAATAACGAAGGATTGCGCCCATAAATGAATGCCTTACTCAATTGCCCATTGTTCAGACAAAGGGCAGTGTAAGATCAATATTCAAAATCTTTCGCCACCTCCGAAAAAATCCGGTACGAATCCACCCGCTTTTGTTGGTCGTAAATATGCGACGAAACGATTATTTCGTTGGCATCAGTTTTGGTGATAAGCTGTTGTAGTTCACGCTCAATTTTTTCTCTTCCGCCAATAAGCGAGCAGGCCAGCATCTGGTCGATACGCTCTTTAATAATTCCCCATTTTTCGTAACCCAAATGGTGTGTTGGTGGCTGCATCAATTCGCGTCTGCCGGTAATAATTCCCATAAAACTGCGTCGCATGGTGCTGGCCAGGTATTCAGCTTCGTCGTCGGTTTCGGCAGCAACCACCTGGCTGCCAACTATCACGTAAGGTTGGTCGAGTTGTGCTGACGGTTTAAAATTCTCACGGTAAATTTTTAGTGCGGCCATAAGCATTTGCGGGGCAAAATGGCTGGCAAACGCATAAGGTAATCCCAGTTCGGCGGCCAGGTAAGCACTGTCGGTACTCGATCCTAAAATAGTTATGGGCACGTTGGCTCCTTCCGATAAAACCGAACGAACCTCGGCAGTCTTGTTTTCGGCTGAGAAGTATTGTTGAATTTTACGCACTTCGTTCGGAAAATCCTGTGCCGCACGCATACGGTCGTAGCGCAATTCGGCAGCGGTTACGGGATCAGTTCCGGGAGCGCGGCCTAAACCGAGATCAATACGATTAGGGTAGAGTGCTGCCAGTGTTCCAAACTGCTCGGAAACAATTAGCGGCGAATGGTTGGGCAGCATTATTCCGCCGGAACCTACGCGGATGGTTTTTGTTCTCCCGGCAATGTAACCAATAATAATCGATGTAGCGGCGCTGGCCACACTGATGATGTTGTGATGTTCGGCCACCCAGTAGCGGCTGTAACCCAGCTGTTCGGTGTGCTGCGCCAGTTCGAGGCTGTTGCGCAAGGCATCAGCGGGAGTCGAGCCTTCGGCAACCGGTGCTAAATCGAGAACCGAAAAGGCCAATTGTTTTCTGTTTGTCATGTTTGTTTTCTCCTTTGGCCTTTTATAACAAAGGAAGGTGGATTTTGATTAAAGTTTTTCAGAAAATGTAGGTGGTATTGATTTGGATTTAAATAGAATCATTGGAGTCTTGTAAAATTTTAAAATTGTTTTAAAATCGGGTAAATCAGCACATTATTTAGTTTTCAATTGCACAATACTTGTCTTGTACGGTCTTATTCCTTAAATTTGTACGTATATCAAATAGAAATCAAAGATGGATACTAAATTGACATTAAAATTAGATAAGGCAGTGATTGAAAAGGCTAAAAAGTATGCAGCTTCAAATAAACGTAGTTTGTCGAGGCTTATTGAAGCCTACTTAAAATCGTTAACAAGCGAGAATACTGAAAATGGCCAGAAAAAAGAAGAGTTTGAGATTTCTCCTTTTGTTAAAAGTTTAGCTTTGGGAACGCAAATTCCAAACGATATTGATACTAAAAGTGACTATCACGACTTCTTAAACCGGAAATATAAATGAGAGACAAGTTATTTTTAGATACAAATGTTGTAATCGACTTATTGGGTAACCGAAAACCTTTTTTTGATTCAATAGCTAAAATTGCAACACTCGCTGATAAGAAAAAATTGGATTTGGCGGTTTCTGCTTTATCTTATTCAACAATATTTTACATCCTGTCGAAATACGAGGGCGTTGATTTGGTAAGAGAAAAACTTCATAAACTAAAAATTATTTGTGAAACCGTTGATTTAACAGATAAAATCATCGAGAAAGGCCTTGTTTCAAAATTCTCCGATTTTGAAGATGCATTACAATATTATTCTGCATTAAATGCTGATTGCAAAGTAATCATAACACGAAACGGTAACGATTTCAAAGTATCGGAAATTCCAGTAATGACTGCTGTTGAGTATTTATCAAGTATCACTTTGAAATAGAACGTCACTGATAACTTCAGCGGTTGTTAGTCGAAACGAATCACTTTATCAGGCGAAATTTTGGAGATAAGCCAGCTTGGAATAATCAGTATCAGTGAGGTGATTACGATAGTTCCGAGGTTAAGCAACAGCAGGTGGGTAAGCGAAAAATTCATCGGCACATAATCAACGTAATACGATTCGGGATTAAGCTGAATGATATGAAAAAACTTTTGCAGCAACACGATAGCCACACCAATAATATTTCCCCACAGCAACCCGCGCCCGGTTAAAAATACCGATAGGTACACAAACACTTTGCGGATGCTCCAGTTGGGGCTTCCCATGGCTTTTAATACGCCGATCATACCGGCGCGCTCCAGTATCAGCACCAGCAGCCCCGACACCATGTTAAACGCGGCCACAATAACCATAAGTATCAGGATGATCCATACGTTCATATCCAGTATCGATAGCCAGTCGAAAATTTGTGGGTAAACACGCGTTATACTTTGTGTGCGCAGTATCTCCGCGTTTTCTTTGCGGTAACTGATAATAATATTGCGTATTTCCTGCTCAATATTGTCGATATCGAAAAAGTCGGTAGCAATCACTTCAAACCCGGTAATCTGGTCGGGGCGCCAGTCGTTAAGGCGTTGAATTTGTTTCAAATCGCCTACAATAAACAACTGGTCGAACTCTTCGAAGCCGGTGCGGTAAATACCGCTTATCTGCATTTGCCGCATGCGTGGAATAACCTCGTCGCCCGTAATAAAATATACCACAATACGGTCGTTCAGTTTCAGATGCAACAGTTTGGCCACCTGCGCCGACAATAATACTTCGTTTACGCGTGCACTGTCGGTAATGGAAGGTAATTGTCCCTCGACAAGGTGTTTGCTGAAAAACTGCCAGTCGTAGTTTTCATCTACACCTTTAAATACAATCCCCTGAATGTACTCGTCGGTTTTTATCATTCCCGGTTTGGTGGCATAAGGCTGCAGGCGTTTTACGCCGGGCAATGCTTTTACATCGGCTAAAAATGGCTGATTCTCAGAAACAGGACTGGTTTCGTACGAGTTGTTTGAGTCGTAATTAATAATCTGAATGTGCGAACCAAAGCCGATTACTTTGTTGCGGATCTCTTTTTTAAATCCGGTAACTACCGCCACGGCAACAATCATTACTGTTAAACCCAGCGCAATGCCCGCTAACGCGATACGGATAATACGTTGCGACAATTGCTTTTTATTTGCCTTGTCGAAAAATAGCCTGCGCGATATAAAGAGTTCGGTGTTCAAAATTTTAGACGTTTAAAGGTGCCAAAATACAAATAATACCGATAAGCATTGGGTGCAGGCCGTTTAAATCCGGTGCCTAGTTTGCAGGCACGGTTTCCTGAACCGGTTTTTCTTCGGTAATATCGCTTCGGCGGTTAATAAACGGAAGAATGAGTATAGATATTATACCAATGAGAATTATCATTGCAGTCATTGACGTGTGGGCTACAAAAGCGAAGATAATTCCGTTTTCGTTGGCTACGCCGTACAACGACAAGGCTTCTTTGGCCATAAAATGCCAAGCCCCGATTCCGCCCTGCACGGGTGCCACCATACCAAAACTTGCCAGTACAAATGTGGTCAGTCCGGCAATTGGATTCAGGTCGCTGGTAAAATC
Source organism: uncultured Draconibacterium sp. (assembly GCF_963674925.1). NCBI lineage: Bacteria > Pseudomonadati > Bacteroidota > Bacteroidia > Marinilabiliales > Prolixibacteraceae > Draconibacterium > uncultured Draconibacterium sp. The sequence continues at coordinate 67,594 of NZ_OY771647.1, read as the reverse complement.
AAAAGCAAAGAACACCACGTAAAGCATTAGGTAATACATGCCCCAGATAAACGCCGAGTGGAAAAAGAACCAGCCTTTTTTCTCGATGTTACGGATAGAAATGAAACCTTCTTTAAAATTGCGGATCACTTCCATTATTTTTTTGAAAAAGGCAGTATGTTTAAATGCATTTCGAAATACAAATATTAAAATAGCCAGTATTACAATTCCAATTAATAGGTATGGCGATGTAATTGCGGCATGTAGTTTTTCCGAAATTCCAGGATTGGCTTTCATAAAGTGAAGCATCTCGCCAAACTGCGAAAGAATAACAATCGCCAGCAAAATCAGCAGCGATATCAGGTCGATCAGTCGCTCGGCAACAACGGTTCCCACCAGTTTGGTAAACGATATTTTTTCGTAACGGGCCAAAACACCGCAGCGCGATACTTCGCCCATACGTGGGAAAGCCATGTTCATTAAATAGCCTACCATTACGGCCAGAAAAGTATTGATAAACCGAGGTTTGTGTCCGATAGGCTCGATCATTAAACCCCAGCGAAGTGTGCGGCTGATATGGCTCAACAAGCCAAGAAACAGCGAGAGTGCCACCCACCAGTAGTTTACATCATTCTTTAAAACGGTCTTAATCCGTTCAATATCCTGATCTTTATAAATAAGCCAAAAAATGAATGCCCCGAGGGCGAAGAAGCCAATAAACTGTAGAATCTTAACGATTGTTTTTTTCAAAATCAAGGTTTTTTTTAAGCTTTCTTTTCCGCGTCACCCGTTATTTCCCTTAAATTTTACTACTTTCACGACGCGAAAAATACCGTTAGGTATCGAGCAATTCTTTGATGGCAAAAATATAAATTTGTTTTATTAATCGAACGAAAAAGAGATATTAAGTAAAATTGACAATGGACGAGGCTGAATGTAATGAGCTATGTACGACCCAAAAAAAATCTTGGTCAGCATTTTTTAACCGATCAGAATATTGCGCGGAAAATTGTTGACAGCCTGGGTGCCGATGTACCGGATATACTGGAAATCGGCCCTGGAATGGGAGTTCTCACCCAATACCTTTTACAACGTCCGGAACTTAATGTCCATGTTGTTGAGATCGATACCGAATCAGTAGAATACCTCAAACAAAATTTTCCGACACTAAAACATATTTGGGGAGAAGATTTTCTGAAAGCCGACGTTGCAGAACGTTTTTCAGGTAATTTCAGTGTTATCGGTAATTTCCCTTACAATATTTCATCGCAAATCTTTTTTCGCGTATTGGAATACCGCAACCGCATTCCCGAAACTGTTGGAATGATACAAAAAGAGGTTGCCGAACGTATTGCTGCGCCTCACGGATCGAAAGTTTATGGGATTCTGAGTGTATTACTACAGGCTTTTTTCGATATCGAATACCTGTTTACCGTTTCTGAAGGCGTGTTTAACCCGCCGCCAAAAGTAAAATCGGCAGTGGTGCGGCTAAAACGTAACCAGTTAAAAGAACTTCCGTGCAGCGAGGCATTGTTTGTAAAAGTGGTGAAGGCAGCTTTTAACCTTCGCCGAAAAATGCTGCGTAACTCTTTAAAGGAAATTTGCTCTGCATTACCCGAAGAGTATGCTATGAAACGTCCGGAACAACTTTCGGTCGGTGCGTTTATTGATCTGACTTGTAAAATCGAAGAAATCGAAAAACAGTAAATCATGAGTTTTGAAGCAACCAGAGAATATATTGAGCACTTAAGAGAGCTGATTGAGGAGGGGAACAAGAAGGAAGTTGCTGCATTAATGGAAGATCTTCACCCTGCGGATATCGCCGAGGTTTTGGAAGATCTGAACACCGAGGAAGCAAAATTCATTTATTTATTGCTTGATGGAGAAAAAGCTTCCGATGTTCTGATTGAGATTGATGAAGATGACCGCCGCCGCTTTTTGAGAGTTATTCCGCCTGAAATGATCGCCACTCGCTTCATCGAATACATGGATTCGGATGATGCTGCCGACATTGTTGCCGATCTGGATGAAGATATTCAGAAAGAAGTACTGAACGAGATAGAAGATATTGAGCAGGCTGGTGATATTATCGATTTGCTGGATTATGAAGAAGATTCGGCCGGTGGTATAATGGCAAAAGAGTTGGTTGCTGTAAACGAAAACTGGAACGTGGCAACCTGCCTGAAAGAAATCAGCCGCCAGGCAGAAGAGGTGGACGAGATCTTCTACATTTATGTAACCGACGACGATGATAAATTAAAGGGTGTATTATCCTTAAAAAAGCTGATATTAAATCATACCAATACCAAAGTATCGAAAATTTACGATGCGGACGTAAAAAAAGTATATACCAATACCCGGCAGGAAGAGGTGGCCGAGATGATGGATAAATACGACCTGGTAGCGATGCCTGTGGTCGATGAAATTGGCCGTTTGCAAGGACGGATTACCTTCGATGATGTGATTGACATTGTGCGTGACGAAGCCGAAAAAGATTACCAGATGGTTTCGGGTATAACCGGCGATGTTGAGCCCGGCGATAAAGTATGGCAAGTGTTGCGTGCACGTCTTCCGTGGTTGCTGATTGGTTTACTGGGAGGTATTTTAAGTGCAGTGGTTTTGGGTACGCACGAAGAGTCGTTAACGAAAGTAACGCAACTGGCATTTTTTATTCCTCTGATTGCAGCAACGGCGGGTAATGTTGGAGTTCAGTCCTCATCGATTGTAGTGCAAAGTATTGCCAGCGGGGTAAAAGATATTGAAACACCGTTGCGTAAAATTACCAAGGAAGTTTCTGTTGCCGTGTTAACGGCCAGTATTTTTGCGCTGCTTATTTTTTGTTATAATTTCTTTGTCTCCGGAAATTTGAACCTTACTTACTCGGTTTCTATTTCCTTATTTATTGTAATAATTTTTGCTTCGTTATTTGGTACTGTAATTCCTTTAATTCTGAATCGTTTCAAGATCGATCCGGCCCTGGCAACCGGGCCCTTTATTACTACAATGAACGATATTTTTGGAATGATGATCTACCTGACGATCTCGGGTATGTTTTTCAATTTGGTTTAAACCGAGTTTATCGCAATTACCGGATCAAGTTTGGCAGCAGCGCGTGCCGGCATAAATCCGGCAAGGAAGCCGATTACGGATGAAATCAGCAGGCCGTTGATAATGTTTCCTGTGGTTAAAACGATCGTGAAATCGGTCGATTGGTTCACAATAATTGTTCCTGCATAAATCAATAGTAACCCTATTACACCGCCAATTACCGAAAGTACAATGGCCTCGAAAATAAATTGTAGCAGGATGAAATAACGTTTGGCTCCCAACGATTTCTGAATGCCGATTATTTTGGTACGTTCTTTCACCGAAACAAACATGATGTTGGCAATTCCAAAGCCACCAACTAATATCGAAAATCCGCCAATAATAGCTCCGGCCAGATTAAACACAATAAAAAACTGATCGAACTGGTTGGCAACAATACTAACTTCATTTAATGCAAAGTCGTTCTCTTCCATTGGTTTTAACTGGCGAATGGTGCGCATAATGCCTTCCAGCTCGGCCATAAATTTATCGGTGTCGATATTGTCTTTTGCTTTAATACAAATGGTTTGTCCGCGGTCGCGGTTACGCACATCAATCATGTAGTACGATTTTACAACACTAATGTGGATGTAGCGGTCCATGCTGGTGCCAAAAGCATCTTGTCCCATTGGCGTGTAAACACCAATAATGTTGAATTTTTGCCCCTGAATTTTTATGGTTCGGCCAACCGGGTCGAGACCATCAAAAAGCTGGTCGGCAATTTCGTGCCCGATTACGGCAGCCGGTGCTCCGTTTCGCATTTCCGAATCGGTAAAATAGCGCCCCCTGGCGATTTCAAGGTTCCACACATCCAGCAGGCCTCCTGAGGTTGCCATTATTACGGCATTGTCGAGTGTGGTGCTGCCGTACTGCACTTTACGGCCAAAACCGAACAAAAAAGCAGCATTATCAACGGTTTGTGCACGCCGTATTACCTCTTCGGTTTCCTCTAAAGTAGGAACCGGGCGATTCTGGTATTTCCAGAACGGGTATTCAGTTTCACCTTCGGGAGGAGTCCAGGGCATTTTTTGCACATAAACCATGTTGCTGCCCAACGAATTCAGGCTGTCGCGGATAAACCCTTCCAGCGAATCGATAACCGTAAAAACGGAAATAATGGCGAAAATACCTATGGTAACACCCAGCAACGAAAGTATGGTACGCAGCTTATTTGCCGCAAGCGAATTTGCAGCAAATGAAAAAGACTCGTATATCAATCGAAGCAGTAACATTATTTGGTTTTAATTTGAAGTAAAAGTAGTACTTGTTTTTTATTTTGCTTACTGGCCTTCTTCATATCTCTTAAAAAAAGTCTTAAAACGCTCTTCTTATAGCACATGAAAACAAGACGCAAGATTCGGAAAATACCAATCTGTTGTATTAGTGCCCGTTCGTGAAAAATATTACAATGATTTTAGAAATACTTTAAGCTGTGAATAATATTTTAATTCGCACTTTGTTTATAATAGTAAATTGTCTGTTTTTTTTATCTTTGCAAGCGAATTTGAAAAATCCAATAAATGGCTGATAATAAAAAAATTAAGACTGCTCTGGTTTCAGTCTTTCACAAAGAAAATTTAGATAAGATTGTTACGAAACTAAACGACTTGGGTGTTAATATATTAAGTACCGGTGGTACAAAAAGTTTTATCGAGTCGTTGGGCGTTGAAGTTACCGCTGTTGAAAGTTTAACCGGTTACCCATCGATTTTGGGTGGACGGGTAAAAACGTTGCATCCAAAAGTATTTGGTGGAATTTTATCACGCCGCGACAACCAGGGCGATGTTAGCCAGTTAACAGAATACGAAATCCCGGAGATTGACCTTGTAATTGTTGATCTGTATCCGTTTGAAGATACAGTGGCTTCGGGTGCTGAAGAACAAGATATTATTGAGAAAATTGATATAGGCGGAATTTCATTGATTCGTGCCGCTGCCAAAAACTTTAAAGATGTGGTGATCGTTCCTTCTCAAAACGAATATCAGCCACTGCTTGAAAAACTGGAAGCTAACAATGGCGAGTTCAGTTTGGCCGACCGTAAATGGTTTGCAGGAAAAGCATTTGGCGTTTCGTCGCATTACGATGCAGCAATTTTCAGCTATTTCAACGAAGATGGAGATGCCGGAACGCAACGCATTAGCCTGAACGATGGCGATGTTTTACGTTATGGAGAGAATCCACACCAGGCAGCCACATTCTTTAAATTCGATAACGTTGCTGAAGGTGCAGGCCTTGCCAATGCACAGGTACTTCAGGGAAAAGCATTATCATACAACAATATGCTTGATGCCGATGCAGCCTGGAAATCAGCCAGCGATGCCTATCACTCGGTAACTCACATCGAAAATAAAGTAGCTGTTTCGGTTATCAAACACCTAAACCCTTGTGGCTTGGCGGTAACCAATAACATTATGGAATCGCTGGAACTGGCCTGGGCCGGTGATCCGATCAGTGCATTTGGAGGCATTATCTGCTTTACCGATACAGTTACCAAAGAGGCAGCCGAGTGGTTCAGTAAAAAATTCATCGAAATTATTATCGCTCCTGAATATACCGACGAAGCATTGGAGGTTTTAGCTAAGAAGAAAAACCTTCGTGTTTTGGTAACACCGGTTCGCCCGATGGTGGCAGGAGAAAAATTATATCGTTCGATTAGTGGTGGTATGTTGGTTCAGGATGAAGACGAAGGTTTGGATACTGAATTCAAAACAGTAACCAAAAAAGAATTTGAAGCTTCAAAAATGAACCTGGCCAAATTCGGTTCAATCGCTTGTAAGCACCTGAAAAGTAATGCTATTGCCGTTGTAACCGAGGCTGAAAACGGAGCGTTCTGGTTAACCGGAGCAGGAATGGGACAGCCAAACCGTTTGGATAGTTTGCGCTACCTTACCATGCCGCGTTTCGACCTGAAAGGTGGATTGGATATCGAAAAATCGGTATTGATTTCCGATGCTTTCTTCCCGTTCCGCGACAGCATTGAGGCAGCCAACGAATACGGCGTAAAATACATCATCGAGCCGGGTGGTAGCATCCGCGATGAGGAAGTGATCGAAGCTTGTAACGAATTTGGCATTGCCATGGCATTTACAGGCCGCAGACATTTCAGACATTAATAAATAAAATTATCTTTATAGCACTAGATACAAAGCAAATTAATTTATGGGCTTATTTTCATTTTTAACGCAGGAGATAGCAATTGACCTTGGAACGGCCAATACTATTATCATCCATAATGATAAAATTGTAGTGGACGAACCTTCGATTGTAGCCATCGATCTGAAAACCGAAAAGATGGTTGCCATTGGAGAAAAAGCCAGGCAAATGCAAGGGAAGACGCACGCAAATTTAAAGACAATCAGGCCGTTACGCGATGGTGTAATTGCCGACTTTAACGCTGCGGAGCAAATGATCAGGGGGATGATTAAAATGATTAACCCGAAGTCGAGGATGTTTTCTCCGGCTTTAAAAATGGTAATTTGTATCCCTTCAGGAAGTACCGAAGTTGAAATTCGTGCGGTACGCGACTCGTCGGAACATGCCGGCGGACGCGAGGTTTACATGGTTTACGAACCGCTGGCCGCTGCAATTGGTATCGGTTTAGATGTGGAAGCTCCTGAAGGAAATATGGTGGTAGATATAGGTGGTGGTACTACCGAGATTGCGGTAATCTCTCTTGGTGGTATCGTTACCAATAAATCAATCCGTATTGCCGGCGACGATCTTACTGCCGACATTATGGAATATATGCGTCATCAGCACAACATTAAAATTGGTGAACGTACAGCAGAGGAAATTAAAATTCACGTTGGTTCGGCCTTGTCACAATTAAAAGAACCACCACCGGATTATGTAGTTCAGGGACCAAACCAAATGACTGCACTGCCAATTGAGGTGCCGGTTTCGTACCAGGAAATTGCACATTGCCTGGAAAAATCGATCTCGAAAATTGAAACAGCGGTGTTGAGCGCTTTGGAGCAAACACCTCCGGAATTGTATGCTGATATTGTGGTTAAAGGAATTTGGCTGGCAGGCGGTGGCGCCTTGTTAAAAGGCCTTGACAAACGACTGACCGACAAAATTGGTATTCCGTTCCATATTGCAGAAGATCCGTTACGTGCAGTTGTAAGAGGTACAGGTATTGCCCTGAAAAATGTAGAAAACTTCTCGTTCCTTATCCGATAATAGTAAGTTAAAAATATAAATGCGCAGTCTCCTTCGATTCCTGGTAAGAAATTATGCGTTTCTACTGTTTCTTCTTTTAGAAGCGGTTTCGTTGGTGATGGTATTTAACTACAATAGTTTTCAGCGGTCGCATTTTCTGAATTCTGCCAATTATATTTCGGCCAGTTTTTACAATGCCACAAGTTCGGTATTTCAATATTTCGAACTGGCGCGCGTAAATGAGGAGCTGGCAACAGAAAATGCCTACCTTCGGTCGATTCTCGACGATGGAGCTTTGGAACAAATATCAATTCACGATTCGATAATAACTACGAATGAACTGTCCGATTCGAACTTTGTTTTCAGGGCAGCGCGTATTATTAATAATTCGGCCAATAAGCAGCAGAATTACATTACACTTGATAAAGGGCTCGACGACGGAATAAAAGCCGATCAGGGAATTCTGTCGCCCGAAGGCGTGGTTGGAGTGGTTACCAGTGTTTCCAACTCATATGCTTCGGGTTTATCGTTGCTAAATCCGCGATGGAGCATATCGGCCAAATTGAAAAACTCGGGGTATTACGGTTCGTTGCATTGGAATGGCGAAAACTACCGCGAGGCCGATTTGCAGGAAATACCAATTCACGTAAACCTGGCACCCGGAGATACGGTGGTAACAAGTGGTTATTCATCCATTTTCCCCGAAGGATTACTGATTGGTACCATTTTATCGTTTGACCAACCGCAGGGCGAAAATTACTACAATATAAAAGTGAAGCTGGCTGTCGATTTTAAATCGATTCGTTATGTACACGTCATCGAAAATGTGAAAAAAGAGGAGCTGAATACTCTGGAGAATAAAGTAATAAATGGGGCGGGAACTAATTAAATATGCAATAATGTTTGTAGTGCTTGTGCTTACGCAAGTGCTGTTTTTAAACCAGGTGCAGGTCAGTGGGTTTGTAAATCCATATATCTACATCCTGTTTATTATGCTACTTCCCGTAAATGCACCGCGGTATCTACTCCTTTTGGGCGGATTTTTTATCGGCCTCAGTATCGATATATTTTCCAATACATTGGGTGTTCATGCTTTTGCCTCGGTTTTTATTGCTTTTCTTCGTGCGCCAATTATCAGGGCAATTACCAGTCGTGAAGAGGACATGGCCGATTACCCGGGTTTGGCGCAAAACGGTTTGGGTTGGTTTCTGTATTACACGGCAATAATGGTGTTCCTGCATCATGTGGCGCTTTTCTTTATTGAAGTGTTTACCTTCGCTGATATTTTAGGAACCTTATATCGTATCGTTTTAAGTTCGTTGTTTTCGATTTTTGTTATAGTTTTAAGCCAGTTTATTGTATTTCGCGATTAACAGAAGTCGAAAAGAAAGTACTTAAATTTGAACTTTTATAGAATAGAATCGCAGCTTTTAGTTGCTGATAGTCAGAACAAATTACAGGCAAGGTATTAGATGAACAATTTGTCGAAACGGAGTTATATTGTTGCAGCCATTTTTGTTGTGGTTGGATTGATTTATATTATCGATCTGTTCCGCTTACAGGTAATGGATTCTGATTATAAACAATCCGCAACTAACCAGGTTTTGCGCGAAGTTGTTCAGTATCCTGCACGCGGACTCGTTTACGATCGGAATGGAGAGTTGCTGGTGTACAACACAACGGCCTACGACCTGATGATTACCCCGCGTGAAGTGGGTGAATTCGATACGCTGTTACTTTGTAATTTACTCGATATTACCCGTCTTGATCTGGAAGAGGGAATTGCCAAAGCCAAAAAATATTCGAGCTACAAGCCATCGGTGTTAATCAAACAAATATCGCCTGAGAATTTTGCGTTGTTGCAGGAACGGTTATACAAGTTTAAAGGATTTCACTCGCAAACCAGAACACTTCGCGAATATACACATCCGGTGGCAGCCCATGTTTTAGGTTATGTTGGCGAGGTTAATGCAGCCGACATCAAACGCGACAGCTACTATAAATCGGGCGATTACATTGGGCAAAATGGGGTAGAAAGAACATACGAGAAGCAGCTTCGTGGCGTTAAAGGTGTAAAAAAATATATGGTTGATGTGCACAACCGAATTCAGGGCTCGTACCTGAACGGGGCAGAAGATAAACCTGCAGAAATTGGCAAAAACCTGATGTCGACAATCGATATTGATTTGCAGCTTTATGCCGAACAACTTTTTCAGAATAAAAAAGGTGCTGTTGTTGCCATCGAACCCAAAACAGGCGAGATACTTGCCATGCTGAGTGCCCCAACATACGATCCGGGTTTGTTGGTGGGAAGAGTTCGTGGAAAAAACTTTGGTCAGCTGCAAAACGATACCTTAATGCCTTTGTTTGATAGGGCGTTGCAAGCTCGTTATCCGCCGGGATCGACATTTAAGCCTTTCAATATTTTAATAGGCTTGCAGGAAGGTGCGATCAATAATGCTACACGAATTGTGTGTAATGGTAAGGCATCAAGTCCGATCAAATGTACACATAATCATATTTCGCCGGCAAGTGTTATCGATGCGGTGCGCGAGTCGTGTAACCCGTTTTTGTGGAATACTTTCCGAAATACGATTAATAAATACCCAACTACTGCTGAAGGATTTCATGTGTGGAGTGAGTATGTAAAACGTTTTGGACTGGGACAAAAACTGAGTACCGAGTTTTATAACGAAAATCCGGGACTACGGCCAACTGTAGAATATTACAATAGGGTACATAAAGGAGATTGGTGGCAGGCAATCACTGTGCGTTCGCTGGCAATCGGACAGGGAGAGTTGGGAACAACCCCTTTGCAAATGGCCAATCTGGCAGCTATTCTGGCCAATAGAGGGTATTATTATCAACCGCACGTGATTAAGGAAGTTGAGAATGATACGGTGCGAAGTAGTTTTTCTATTAAACACGAAACCGGAATTGACGCTCAATATTTCGAGCCGGTTTTTGAAGGTATGCGACAGGTTACCATTGCGCGTTTAAACCGTACTGTTCCCGGAATCAGTTACTGTGGAAAAACGGGAACCATTGAAAATAACCAGGGGATTGATCATGGAGCGTATATGGCATTTGCACCGGCAGATGATCCGAAGATTGCGCTTTGTGTGTACGTGGAACACAGTAAATGGGGAGCAAGTTATGCCGCGCCTATTGCCAGTTTACTGATTGAAAAATACCTGAATGACAGCATTGCCGATAACAGGCTTATTTACGAAAAACAAATGATGGAAGCTGTTTTAACAGATCCGCATAACCCGGAATTAGCAGATTAATGCCAAGAAGAAATAACATATTAGCAAATATTGACTGGTTAACCGTTGGCCTGTATGTACTGATGCTGTTTTTAGGCTGGTTTAATATTTATGCTGCTTTGTACAGCGACGAGCATCAGAGTATTTTAGATATTACTCAACAATACGGAAAACAGCTGATGTGGATCGGAGCAGCTTTTGTTTTGGCCTTAATAATTATGTTGTTGGAGGTTAACTTTTATGTTTTTTTCTCCTATATCATTTATGGCGTATTAATGCTGTTGCTATTGCTGGTACCGTTTATAGGGAAGGAGATTAATGGTGCCCGGTCCTGGTTTGAGATTGGTCCTGTTCTGTTTCAGCCCGCCGAGTTTACTAAGTCGGCAACAGCTTTGGCCCTGGCCCGTTACATGAGCACACATGGTTTTAAACTTCAAACAACAAAATCGTTACTAACCATAGCGGCAATAATATTGGGGCCTGTGGTTTTAATCTTGTTGCAAAACGATACCGGTTCTGCATTGGTTTACTTTTCGTTTGTTCTGGTGTTATATCGCGAAGGCTTATCGGGAGTGGTGCTTTTCTTCGGAACTTTAGTGGCCCTTCTTTTTGTTTTAGCCCTGGTATTGGCCAATCTCACCCTTGCACTTATTATGGTTGGAGTGGCTTTAATAATGTTTCTGATTTTTAATCCAAAGCTCAAACAGTTTTTAAATGTTACCATTATTTATGCCTTGTCCATCGGTTTTTTTATTCTTTTAAGTTTTGTGATAAACACATCCTTCGGCCTGGCACAATTTATACTTTCCGGAGCCGTAGTCGGCTCAATAATTGTATTGTACCATAGTGTTCGGAATAAGTTTTCGAATTATACAAAGATTGCAATTGTATTTATTGGTTCTATCTTATTCACCATTTCGGTTGATTATGGTTTCGAAAATTTTTTGGAGCCTCACCACAAGGCACGGATAAACGAGTTGCTGGGAATTGAGTCGAATCCGCAGGGTGCCGGCTACCACGTAAACCAAAGCAAAATTGCCATCGGTTCAGGAGGAATGTGGGGAAAAGGCTATCTTCAGGGCACACAAACCAAGTTTGATTTTGTACCTGAACAGAGTACCGATTTTATATTCTGTACTGTTGGCGAAGAGTGGGGATTTGCAGGAACCCTGACTATAATTTTGCTTTTTCTGTTCTTCTTTATGCGCCTTGTCTGGCTTGCCGAGCGGCAACGGTCAACATTCTCGCGGATATACGGTTATTCGGTGGCCGTGATCCTCTTTTTCCATTTTATGGTAAACATTGGAATGACCATTGGTATGATGCCCGTTATTGGCATACCACTTCCGTTTTTTAGTTATGGTGGTTCTTCGTTGTGGTCGTTTACAATTTTGTTGTTTATATTTATTCGGCTGGATGCCAGTCGTTTAGAAAAACTTTCTGACTAGTTTCTAACGCACTTTTTATGATTCTTTAAAACATTTTTTTAGTACCCCCATTTTTATACCTTTGTGGGGCTTTAAAAAAATCGGAAGAATTTCTTTACAGAAATTTATCAATAAAGGGAAAAACAGACAGTAAAAATTAACATAGTTCTTTAATATCCTATGGGAGGAAGAACCGCAGATTTATTCGAGTAGCGAGTACTTAGAGTTGTGCGTTCACTTTTGCAGATCGACTTGCATGCGATCCCATTAAAAATTTTAATGAGATGATTTATAGACCTTATTCTCTTCATAACTTTAGGCAAATTCCGCAGATGGAGTTTCTTTCGGAAGAACAGAAACTGGAAATAGAAGTTGTTGGAACGGTTTTGCCTTTTAAAACTGATAATTATGTAGTTGATGAGTTGATCGACTGGAATAATTTTGAACGCGATCCGTTTTTTATTCTCAATTTTCCGCAACGAGAAATGCTTGATAAAGCCAGTTTTAATAAAATGGCTTCGTTAATAACAAGTAACGCTCCACGAAAAACCATTCAGGAAGAAGTTAATAAAATCAGGCTAAAACTAAATCCAAATCCTGCCGGACAGGAAAGTAACGTGCCGGTTTTTAATGGTAAAAAGCTAAGTGGCATTCAGCATAAATACCGCGAAACCATGTTGTTTTTTCCAACCCAGGGACAAACCTGCCACGCTTATTGTACATTTTGTTTTCGTTGGCCGCAGTTTGCGCTAAACGACTTTAAATTTGCCATGAAAGAGGCGGATACTTTGGTAGAATACATAAAAGCCAACCCGCACATTAGCGACGTATTGTTTACCGGTGGGGATCCGGCAGTGATGAAAACCAAATTTTTCGAAGCCTACTTTAACGCTTTGCTCGATGCAGATATTCCGCACCTGCGTAATATACGTATCGGAACAAAATCGTTGGCGTACTGGCCCTATCGTTATACAACCGATGAGGATGCTGATGATTTATTACGTTTGTTTGAGAAAGTGAAAAAGCGCGGAATCAACATTGCGCTGATGGCGCATTTCAATCACCCGGGAGAATTAAAAACAGAGGCTGTTCAGAAGGCCGTAAAACGACTGATAAGTGCCGGAGTACAGATTCGTTCACAATCGCCATTGCTGCATAATATAAACGACCATAGCGAAATTTGGGCCGAAAACTGGCGAGAGCAGGTGAAATTGGGTATCATTCCATATTATATGTTTATTGCCCGCGATACCGGTGCCCAGGATTATTTTGCGGTAACGCTCGACCGCGCCTGGAAAATTTTCAGAAGTGCCTATAACCAGGTTAGTGGCGTTTGTCGTACGGTTAAAGGGCCAAGCATGTCGTGTAACCCGGGGAAAGTGCAAATTGTTGGTGTTAGCGAAGTTGCAGGTAAAAAAGTTTTTGTGTTGAACTTTTTGCAGGGGCGCGATCCAAGTTGGGTTGGCCGTCCGTTTTTCGCCAATTACGATCCGAATGCCATTTGGCTGGATGATCTGAAACCCGCTTTTGGCGAGTCGAATTTCTTCTATGAACAAGCATTTCTTGAATTACTTGCATAATTAAGATATTCAGAGCCCGGTTGTAAAATCGGGCTTTTTTATTTCAACTCCTTGTTTTTCAGATACAAAATCGAGAAGATCAGTAAAAAAGGCCGCGAAATTTATTTCCAGTTCCATGTAGTTTTTCAGTAGTATTCGTTCAACTTCTTCTGATTTGGATGGAAGGCTGGAATGCTTTCCCATAATTTTTAACGACTGTATAATCCCATCAACAGAAGCATACGAAACCAAACGCTTGTGCTGAATAAGGAAAGGCAGAAATCCCTGAACTCTTAGAGGCAGCGTACTAAAGTGGCTGAGTAAAATGGCATGAACCCGTTTGGCAAAAACCGGCAGGCGAAGTGTGGAATACTGGCTCCAGTTTTTTGCGAGAAAATGATCGTAAATAAAATCAACCACTATTCCCGAATACAATCCAAATTCGGGGCGGAATATCAGCCGGGCTTCCCGTTGCAGCGGATGAGCATCGGTAAACGAATCGATTTGCCGATGAAGCAAAATGCCCTTGGCAATTTCTTCTTCATACTGCAGGTATTTATTGCCTTTTATGTAATCGCCAATAAAATTGCCAACCAGCATTTTTTCCGATTCGCCCGAAAGATGGAGATGTGCTAAATAGTTCATAGTAAAGAAACAAACGCTTTAGGGTGAAATTTGTTTTTTAACTTCATTTTTTTTGCTTTTTAAAACAGTTCATTATCAATTGATTAATCTGTTTTTGCTTTTATTTTGAAAAAGAGACACATACAGACTTTTGATAGCGTTTTATTAATTTTTACATTTGCATCCGAAAGTAAAATTATGGCTAAAAAAATAGTTGCATTTGGAGAGGTTGTTTGGGACATTTTACCTAATGGTAAAGTGTTGGGAGGAACGCCTTCTAATTTCGTTTTTCGGTGTAACTCACTGGGCGAAAAAGGCTATTTACTTTCGCGCGTTGGCGATGATGAACTGGGAATGGAAGCCATTGAAACGCTTATTAAACTCGGTATTTCGGATAAAAATGTTCAGCTCGATCCGGTATTTAAAACCGGAACAGTTGAGGTAAGTTTTAACGAAAACGATGAGGCGGTTTATAAAGTGGCTCATGATGTGGCTTTTGATCATATCGAGTTTTCTGCCGAAGCATTAAAATTGGTTCGCCAAGCCGATTGTTTGGTGTTTGGATTGTTGCCACAACGTTTTGGTCTTTCGAAAAATACTTTACGGGAACTTATTAAAGAATCGCCCGATTCACTGCACTTTTTCGATCTCAAGCTGTTCGAACACTTTTTTAGTAAAAAGGTAGTAAAACGTTTACTGAAAGCTGCCAATGTTGTACGTATAAAAGAGAAGGAAATTGAATTTCTGGCCGATAAACTGGAGATCGAATATAACCAGGTTGAAGATTTCGCCCGGAAATTATCTGAAAGATTCAAGATCGATATTGTAATTATCACACGTGGCAGCATTGGTGTATTAGCGCTACATGCCACCGACGGCTTATTTTTTGAGCCTGGTTATGATTTAAAAGCAATTGACAATGTTGGATCAGGAATGGCATTTGCCGCCGGATTTTTACATTATTACCTGGATGGTAAACCGGTTGAAGAAGCCCTGAAATTCGGGAATGCTGTTGGTGCATTAAATACCACAAAAATGGGTGCAACCAGCTCGTTCACAAAAGAAGATGTGCTCGAGTTCATGAAAAATACCAGTCAGTTCAAGCCTGCGCTATAGTTTTTTCATCAATTATCCTATATTTTTAAACATCTGTTTTTTAGTAACAAAAGCCCTGTTTTTCTTGTTTAAAATAGAAAAGCTAAAGGATGAAAGTTACAGCAAAAGAAATTACCAAAGCATTACTCACTCGGCTGTGGGTTATGTATCTCGATCGCGTTTCGTATGCCCGGGAGTACCAGCGCTTGGTTATCGATAAGGGAGGTAGCGTTGTTAACGATCACATTGCCTTTCGAACATTTAACACACACACCGGTGAACAGCCGGAAGGAATAAGAGCAATAAAACACATCATCTCCTGCCTGGAATATGTTCCGGTTGAGAAATATAATTTCAAGAAGAAAAAACTGAACGCCGTTCATTTTGAACATCCCGATCCCATGTTTCCTAAACTATTTGTGAGCCAGTTAGAGGTAGAAGAATTACCTGAATGGGCGCAGCAAATAATAAAGAATACGGTAAAAGAAACACCTTATTTATTATCGGATGAGAGTATTGCATTATTAGCCACTTTGAAAGAAAAGGGCGAATTACCCCGGGTGGCAGGAGAAATGCTGGTAAACGATTTAGCTCAATATTTCAGAAGGCCATGGAATGTTCCGAATAAAGACGATGTTTTAAAAGTAAATGATGTGTCGCAATATGCTGCCTGGGTCCTTTTGCATGGTAACGCGGTGAATCATTTTACTGCTTTTGTAAACTATCAGAACGTAAGTGAGTGGCCCGATCTGGAATCAACCTGCAAAGGAATGGCTGATGCCGGAATACCTATGAAAGAATCACTTGAAGGAGAAAAGGGAAGTAAATTGCAGCAATCGGCTACGTTGGCTGTAAAGGAAGAAGTAGAGGTAAAGGGCGATGATGGAATTGAAAAAATGCCCTGGACTTATGCCTACTACGAATTAGCAGAAAGAGGTTTAGTGATTGAAAATGGGGAGGAGAAATTATTCTCAGGATTCCTTGGAGAGCAGGCGAGGCACCTGTTCGACATGACCAGAACAAGGGATAATTAGAGTAGAAGAAGAAAATGGGAAGGGAAGTGAGTAGCTTCCCTTTTTTATTTTTTGCCATTAATAAACTTCCGGCACGTATGTCATTTCATCCAACGGCGGGCGGATATACCCTTTTCTTTCCTGTCGTTCAGGAAGTACAATTTCCGGTTGTTCCAGTTCTTTGTAAGGGATTGACGATAATAAGTGATGGATACAATTCAGCCGTGCTCGTTTTTTGTCGTCGGCATCAACCATTAACCACGGGCTTATTTTTGTATCGGTGTAAGCAAACATTTCATCCTTGGCTTTCGAATACTCCTCAAACTTCTCCATCGATTTAATGTCCATCGGGCTCAGTTTCCATCGTTTTGTTGGTTCATTCAACCGCGCCCTGAAACGTTTTTCCTGTTCATCCTGGCTCACCGAGAACCAGTATTTTATAAGAATAATCCCCGAACGGGTTAGCATGCGTTCGAAATTAGGACACGAGCGGAGAAACTCCCAGTACTCTTCGTTGCTACAAAAACCCATTACTTTTTCAACACCGGCCCGGTTGTACCAACTACGGTCGAATAAAACCATTTCGCCTGCAGCGGGCAGATGTGGAGCATATCGCTGAAAATACCATTGTGTTTTTTCGCGTTCGGTTGGAGTTCCCAGCGCAACAACGCGGCAAATACGGGGATTTAGAGTTTGTATTATTCGTTTTATGGTTCCTCCTTTTCCGGCTGCATCGCGTCCTTCAAATATCACCACTACTTTTAGTCCTTTAAACTTTATCCACTCCTGCAGGCGAACCAGTTCAACCTGCAATCTGTTAAGCTCCTTTTCGTAGAATTTTTTCGAGAGCTTTCCTTTTCTGGTGTATTTTTCGTCTTTATTTTCCATAGCGGCCCGTATTAATCATTCATTTAAAGGTAAACAAATTGAAGATAAAATCAAGACAGCCGGATTAAACGAGGAGATAGGCTCCAAACCCGGTGGCGTTGGAATAGGCTGTTAGCGGGAAAAATCCGGAAACAATTTTTTGATCGTCAAGAACAAGCGGGTGGTCGTGGCTCATTTGCCGGCAGAAATCAGCAAAGCTAATTTTTGGATTGAAAAACATGCGGAAGCGTCCTTTTTTTGTTGGAGCAATAAATTTTTCGAGGTAAAGCGAAAGTAATCCCATGTTGTAGCGAACATTAATTTCCAGGCAAGGATTGATTTTAAGAGCCCCGGTGTTATCTCTGAAAATAAGAGTGTCGACACCAAAATAGCCCTCATAGTTTTCTGCTAGTTTACTTTTCCCTATCTCATCTTTCAGCGCAGGAATAATAAGTGCTGACATTTCCCGCGCAAAGTCTTTCACATCCTGATCCAGTTCACCAGGTAATCCGTTGAGGCTGTTTCCCAGGTATTGCCCCTTTTTATCGGCCGAAAAATTACTGGTGCCCAAATAGTTTATTTCGCCGGCTTTTAATTCAAACTGAAAAGCTAAATCGAGCTCTTTTTGCTGGAAAGCTTCAACAATTGCGTATCCCTGCTCTTTAACAATACCAAGCAATTTCTCCCAAACTTTATCATGTATCGGTTGCTTGGTAATCGGCTGTAATCCGCGTCCCGAGCTGCTCCACGGAGCTTTTACCATTAGTTTATCCCACTTTGCCAAAAGCGTTTCTATCTGGTCCTGCGTTTTGCATACTTCGGTAATTTCGTTTTCCCCGATAAAACTGGTCGATGGATGGTTGTGTGTCAGTTGTTGTAAAATCTGCAAGGCGAATTTCTTTGAATAAAGCTCGCGATACTCCGGTTTCCACTTAAACACCGGAGAGGTTTTAAATTCATCGGCACACCGTGGTTTTATACTTTCCAAACGTTTGTGCACGGCCGGGCTCCATCCCCATGGCTGAAGTTTTCCAATTTGTTCCGGAGGGTTATTTAATAACTCTTTTTCCGTGACAACAGCAGGCGGTGTAACTCCAATTTTTTGCAGGTGCTCGTAAAATTCAGTTGTGGGAGTTTCGGGAACAATTACCACATCGTTTTTAATAGCAAAATAGAGGGGGAGGGTGGCCAGATCGGCTTCCATTTTTTGCAGAATTTTATTCGGTTGCCACGAGGCATTGCCATTTGCCACCGCATATTCGCAAGTGGGATTAAACAAATAAATATTAGGATGTACCGATTTCTGCATGGCGCGAATTTAAACAAAAAAACGGACTGAAAATTCAGCCCGTTTTTACTATTCATAACTCAGTGTATTCTAAATTTCTTCCGTTACAGGGTTTAAAATTACTTTGTCGCCTTCCTGAAGTCCGCTTTCTATCAACACAAATTCGTCATTCTCGAAACCGGTGATTACCGGAGTTTTTTCCTTTTGGTTATGTTTTGACAGGTAAACAAAATCCTCGCCATTTTCGCTAATAACAGCTTTTAGCGGAACAAACAAAGCTTCCTCTTTTTGGGACAGAATTATTTCATTGTTGCTCGACATGGCCGGCTTTAACCCGTCGTTCGACTCATCGAGATGAATAAGCACTTTAAAAACTTTCATGTCGAAATCTTTATGGTCCTCGCCAACACGTGCAATCGAATTTATCTTGCCGTAGATTATCACTCCTTCAAGGGCATCGAACGTAACTCTAACTTTATCGCCCACTTTTATCTTCGAAATATCGATCTCTTTTACGTAGATCTCCGATATCACTTCCGACATATCGGGCAAAGTGGCAATCGGCGGACCATTCGACCAGGTTGAAATATCGCCGTCTTTACTGTATTTTGTGCCATCCCAGTTTTCGCCAAAAATCACAATCCCATCTTCAGGAGCCATAATACGAGCCGCTTGCATGGCCTGTTGGAATTTTGCTATTTTATCCTGACTGCGTTTTAATCGTTCTTCATAGCGGACCACCCTCATTTTTAACTTATTTTGTTCAAGCTGGTAATCACGCTGCTTCTTGGCAATTGTATTTTCTGCTTTTTTATACGTCATTTGGGCTTTTCGCTGGTAGGCTGCCGATTCGTAAACCGATTGCTCCAGATCGATTTTATTGTATTCCAAATCGAGTTGAGCATTTTTTATATCCTCCCGAAGACCGGTTAATCGCACCGTGCTATCTATTTTTGCATTATTCAGGTCAGCTTCCGCCGTTTCAAGGTTTTGCTGTTCCTGGCGCATCCCGGACATTATCTGGTTGGCATCGAGTTGCATTATGAATTCGCCTTTTTTTACGTATTTACCATCTTGTGCCAAATCCAGAATTTTTAGTTCCCAAAGCCTTAGTTCTCTGTCACCAAGTATTTCGGGCACTGGAATGGGCGTAGAAACTAAACCATTAATTTCTCCTTTGCAGGTTAATGTTGCTTCAAAAGGGCCTTTTTCAACCACATAGATTTTCTCCGACTTGCTTGTTGTAAGCGATCCGGCAAAAGCTGCAAGTGCAATAACGCAAATTACTGCTGCAGTTATTATAATATGTTTTCTTTTTACGGCCATAAACTAGTCTTCTAAAAGTTTGTCGTAATCGGCTTCAAGCGGTTTCTTATTTTCAAAATCAAAAAGCGTTAAACTGCGCAATCGGTAATAAGCCGACCAGTAATCGCGTAGTCGCGTAAGGTAAGCCATGCGCGCAGTCTCCTGGTCGTTGCTGGCTATGTTTAGTCGTGTTACATCAATCTTGCCAATGAGGAAACGCTGAAAGGTAACGTTGTAACCCATTTGTGCAACCGTATCGGCTTTTGCGGCCGTGTTTACTTGTCCGGCCTGAAGATTGAACTCCAGCACACTCTGGTAAATGTCTTGCTCAAAATCAATACGTTCCTGCCTGATTGTTGCAAGGGCCACTTCGCGGTTTGATTTGGCCATTGAATAACGTCCTTTACCACGTCCCCAGTCAACAATGGGGATGTTCAAGCCCAGACTAAACACCTGGCTTTTGTCGGGTTCGGTGTACACATTATCAAAATTGTCGGCACTTTTGTTTAATCCATACATGGCATACAGCGTGGTATTCAGCCCTCGTTCTGATTTTGCCTCCGCTACATTTTCGTCCTGCTGAAGTCGTTGTTGCTGATGGTTAAGAATCTCCGGATTGTTTTTAATCGCCTCATCAATCGCCTGGTCCGGATTAATTTTTAGCTCCGGAATTTCGCTGGGAACAATACATTTTATAATGGTTTCTTTCGGAAGTCCTAGAAACGAGTTCAACCTTGCCTGTGCTCTTTTTTCTCCAAGCTGTGCTATACTAAGTGCCTGCTCGCTGTTCAGCAAACGGAGCTCCAGTTCCAGCAATTCATCCTGAGTTACAGTTCCTACCTGGAAGCGTCCTTTACCAATTTTATAAAGAGTATCAGCGTTGGCATAATTCATCTCCGCAATATTTTTCTGAATCTGGGCATTAATCAACCCAAAAAAACGTGAGGTGGAAGTTACACGCAGATCTTCCATATCCTGGATGAATTCTTTTTTGGCCTTCTCAAATTTTAACGGTTCAATTTTCGATTGCCATTTCAGGCGGTTGTAGCCGTTCAATTCCTGCGAAAATCCAATACTGATAGGCGTTGCATTAAACGAAGTATTTTTGTCTCCACCGAGGTTTTTAATCATACCCAGTTCCGAACGTAAAAATACCTGTCCGCCGGTTAGCGAAACGTTCTGAACGGCTGAAACCGAAACTTCAGAGTTAAAATATTCGCGCAAACGGAATTCATCTTCGTTGGTTTCAAAGTTGTATTCCTTATTGTTAAAACGATTAAAATCTGCAGGATTGGCGCTTAATGAAATGCTGGGCAAACGCTCGGCTTTATAAAACCGGTGTTCCCAGTAGCTGGCCAAATACATGTTTTTATTTCGGAACGCATCGATTGATTGTTCTGAAGCAATATCAATTACTTCGGGAAGTGTTAACACCAGTTCTTCCTGGGCTGCGGCTAATTTCGTAAGGCCCAAAATGAATATTAATGAGAGAAATATGTTTTTCATTTTATTTGTTTTCAGGTTAATTTTTATGAACGAAGACTTACTACCGGATCGTTAGCTGCTGCACGTTTGGCAGGCAGATAACCAAAGATAATTCCGACTCCAACCGACACGCCAAAAGCAATAAAAATGCTAAAGGCAGAAACAATTGTTTTAATATCGAACATCGCCGTAATGATTTGTGAAAGCACAACACCCAGAATAATTCCGATAATTCCTCCCGTTAAACTGATTAACGTTGACTCGGAAAGAAACTGTGCGATAATGTCTTTTTGTTTGGCACCCAATGCCTGTCGGACACCAATTTCGCGGATGCGTTCCAATACCGATGCCAGCATAATATTCATAATGCCAATTCCGCCAACAACAAGCGAAATACCGGCAATAACACCCAAAACGATATTGAATATTTTTTTTGTTTTTTGTTGCTGTTTTAGCAGAAGTTCAGGGATCGTAACTTCAAAATCGTACAAATCGGAGTGGCGTCTGAGCAACATACGTTTTATTAATGTTGCCGAAGCGCTCAGTTGTTCTGTTTCTTTTATCTGAACAACGATCTTATCAAGTTGGTTAAGATTCGGGTCGGTATCTATCGGATCTTCTTTTTGTTCCGGGCCGCCATAAATAACAACCATACCATTGCCATTAGCGTTTTTATTGGCACTTAAAACTTCGTCGGCCCTGATGAGCGAACGGTTTTTAAACCGCATCAGCATGGTTTGCACGGGGATAAAAATTTTATTGTCGGAACTACTAATTCCCAGTTCGTCGGATGCCGATGCGGTAAAATCGCGTCGTTCCACAACCCCAATAATTTTTAGCCATATTTGTCCGCACTTTATGTATTTCCCAATGGGATCCTGTTGGCGAAAAAATTGCTCTTTAATGTTATTTCCTACCACACAAACGGGGAGTCCTTTTTCAGCTTGTATGTCGTTAAAACGATTTCCTTCGGCCAGTTGCATATTAAACAAATCGAAGTAGTGATTATCAATTCCTTCGAGCACAACAGGTTTGCTTATTCCGTTTAGCAGTGCTGAATAGTTGAAAGAGATAACCGGTGAAATACGTTCGACAGTAGGAACCACCTTTTTAATGGCCTCAACATCGTGAAGTGTCAGTCCTTTTGAGAATTTCTTTGCGGTGGCTTGACCATTGCCATTGCCATCTCCGCCCGTTCCGTCGGATAAGGAATATGTACTTGGTGTAATAACAATGTTGTTTACGCCAACCAGTTTTATCTGCTCCAGAATTTCCTGCTCGGCACCATTTCCAATGGCCATCATGCTGATTACCGCAGCTACACCAAAGATGATACCGAGTGCGGTAAGTATCGATTTCAGGCGGTTGGCAATAATGGCTTCAACCGCTATCAGAATATCGTGTAAATATCTTTTTATAAACATCTCGTTTGGATTGAAAGGTTAATTGGCCGAAATAACAGTAACTCCCGCAGGCAATGCCATTCCCTGAGGTAATTCGGGCGCTTTTTGTTCTTTCCGTTCCTTCTTTCTTGCGGCTTCCTCTGCCGCTTTTTCGGCTGCTTTCCGTTTTATGTCGGTATAAATCTCAAAACCTGCCAGTTCGTAATCGCCGGCATCTTCGGGTTCCAGTAGCTGCACTTCCTGTCCTTCATCAAGCCCCTGGTTTACTACCATATAATTTTCGTTGGCTTCGCCCGGCTCAATAATTTGTTTTGTCTTCGAATCAGAAAGATATACATACGACAAACTATCGTTTGAAAATACGGCTTCGATAGGAATATAAGTGGCATCTTCAATAAAACTGGCCTGAATGGTGTTGCTGGTGGTCATGGCCGGTTTTAGCTCCTGATCCGAGCCATCGACCTTAATTTTCACTTCAAAAACCTTGGCATCGCTTTTGGGCATTAACTGCCCCATGTTTGCCACGGTGGCTACTTCGCCCATTAATGTTTTATCGGGGAAGGCATCAATTCCAATTCTTACTTTCTGTCCGGGTTTTATAAGTGCAATATCAATTTCGTTAATAAAGGTTTTGGTAACCAGATTATCCATGTTAGGGAAAGTGGCAACAATCGGACTATACTGCGATACGCGCGACCCGGTTTCAACGGTACCTCCCCACTCGTATTGGTAATAGGAAATAATACCTGCTTTGGGCGAATAAATAATCAAATTATCCATTAATTTTTCCAGGGCATCAACACGTTGTTTTACTTGTTTGTAGGTAATGAATTTGCGGTTCACCTTATTAATTTCCTGTTGGGTTTTTAGAGCGTAAGCCTGTTTCGATTGTTCCAGTTTTCGCAAGGCTTTATCGTAATCCATTTTTACCTTTTTTTGCTCCGATGGCGATTCATAAATCGATTCGTCAACTGCAATCTTTCTTTCTTCCACATCAAGGGTGGCATTAATAATCTGGTCGCGTTCGTTACTGAGTGTGAGGTTAGAGTCGATTTTACTGTCGTTGTATTCCGACAAGATTTTTTCCAGTTCATCCTGGGCATCTTTTAACTGTTCCTGAACGGCCTGATGGTCCAGAGTGGCCACATAATCGCCCGAATCAACATAAGTTCCCTCTTCTACAATATCGGTAATTGTTAAAGAGGAAATACGGGTTTGGCGATCTTTCAGTTCTTCGGGAACATAAACGTTATCGGAGTTTTCCGATTCGAGTTGCCCGCTTGAGTACACCAGCACTTCAAAAGGGCCTTTCTTTACGGTAGTGGTAATTTGAGTGGTTTCGGTTTTCGAACCGGATAAAATAATGAGTACCACAAACAGTAGAACTACTGCCATGGCGGCAAACAGCCAGTTTTTTTTCTTCATCTTGGTATGCTTTTAGTTTTCAATGGTAACAGGTGAATAGTGCATGAGGGCATGCTTTTTTAGGTATAATTTTGAGGACTTTGTTTCATGATATTAGTTTTTGTTTCTGATTGAAAATTGTTTGTTTTTGTTTCACAAAAATTGTGCCTTGGCATAAAATCAACGAAAGAAACAAAAAATAAATATGAAATTTTGTTAAATAAACTTCAAATAAACTAAATGCGTAGTTTTTTAACTGAAAGTTCAGTTTGAGAGTTTGGGTTTTAAAATACCGGCTTGTGCCATTGTCATTACCAGTACCCCAATAACTGTTATCATTCCGCCAATAAACTGGTGCAGCAACGGAAAGGTATGAAAGACAAGGTAGGCACCTATTAAAACAAATATACCTTTTAGCGTTTGCACCACTGCCGAGCGCGATGCATCGATAAACTGATAGGAATAATACACCGTTAAAATGGCGACGAACTCGAGGAAAGACCCGATTGAGATATTTGCAAAAGCCCTGGATGGTATGGTGGCTTCAGGACTGTAGATGAAAAATGCGATAAGCGAAAATGCAAACAGCCAGGTGTAACGGTTCAGGTTAAACAGTTCGGGGCTAATATTTTTTACATGCACTTTTACAATAAGTGTAGCGGTGGTGGCAAAAAGCGCGTTAATTACAACCACTCCGGTACCCGCAATAAACAGCGTTTTTAAACTTGTGCCGCCCGAATAACTAATGATAAAAGTACCGATAAGTGCCAGCGAAGCACCAATGACTTCTACCCAACCAAATTTTTCTTTTAGTAGAACAATTCCACCCAAAGTAACCATCACCGGGAAAAGATTACCGATAAACGATGTTACGGAAGGATCGGGGATAATATTTATAGATATAAAAAATGAAGTGGTTGTAAGTATTTCCAGAATACCCAGTAGCAAAAGTATACGACGTTGACTTTTATCGAGAACCTTCAGCTGACCCAGTTTTTTGTCTTTTAGGGCAAAAAGGAAACTGAACAGCATGCCAAAACCACACCAGTAAATACCAAATTGTGTTAAGTGAATTTCGTTTAACGCAGCCTTACTAAATATATAAACGTTAGAGAATGCAATTGTGGCAACAAGGGCCAGAAGGTACCCCTTAAATGTGGCTGTTTTCATATACTAAGATTGAGTTGTACTTCTGGATTCATAATTACAATTTAATTCCTCGCCAGAAGTTGGGGTAAAGATAGAAAATCAATGCAAAATGTAAACCGGTATCTCAAATCGTAAAAAAGAGAGTTTCAAATGGTAAAAAATATTACAAAATGATTGTATTATGCATTCTTTAAAATGAAAAATTTGGATAAGTTTCTGGTGTTTATAGTTTTGTTGTGTTAAATGTTAAAAACCGGCAAGATGACAAAAACCCGAAAAGCATTAATGATTTCATTTTTAATTATTTCATTTATTTTAGTTGGCACAGGTTCGTATGCAAAAATAGAACATTGGGAAAATACAAAATGCTGTAGCTTTGTATTCGTTGGATTAATTTTTGGAATAGGAGCCCTTATTACTGCCATGTGGCGGCCGAAAATGTATTAAATTAAAAGAACTCACATTTTTTCTTAACCCAACATTAACCTTCCTTTAAGTTTCAGCTGCAATCTTCAGAATCAATTATCTTTGTACAATTACAATAGTGATCGCCTCACTCGGTGAGGGCCCATTGCTATAACTTGATTATTAACTATCGGACGGCTGCAGCAACAGGTTTGAAGAATACTTCATGCTTCGGTCTTCCTGCTTAAAACAAAAATATGTTACCTAAAATTAATCCTATTGAAACCAAAGCCTGGCAAAAACTGGAAGAGATGTACTTCGAGTTTGAAGGCACCCATATGAAAGACCTGTTTGCAGCCGATGCAGACCGCTTTGAAAAGTACTCACTGAAATTTGAAGATATCCTGCTCGACTTCTCGAAAAACATTGTTAACGATGAGGTTAAAGCGGCTTTAATTGAGTTGGCTGAAGAGTGTGGTTTAAAAGATGCCATTTCTGCCATGTTCTCGGGACAGAAAATAAACGCTACCGAAGACCGTGCAGTACTGCATGTGGCGTTACGTGACCGCAGCAATACACCAATTGTTGTTGACGGCGAAGATGTAATGCCTGAAGTAAATGCAGTGCTCGACCAAATGAAAGGTTTTACCGAAAAAGTGATTTCGGGCGAGTGGAAAGGCTACACCGGAAAATCAATTACCGATGTGGTAAACATTGGAATCGGCGGATCGGATTTGGGGCCGTTAATGGTTACCGAGGCTTTAAAACCTTACAAAAACCATTTGAAACTGCACTTTGTATCGAATGTTGACGGAACGCACATTGCAGAAACTCTAAAAGAAGTTGATCCGGAAACAACGATGTTTATTGTGGCATCTAAAACATTCACCACACAGGAAACCATGACCAATGCCAACACGGCTAAAGACTGGTTTTTAGAGTCGGCAAAAGAGATTGAGAACGTAGCCAAACACTTTGTTGCTGTTTCGACCAATGCAGATGCGGTTTCGGCTTTTGGTATCGATACAGCAAATATGTTCCGATTCTGGAACTGGGTAGGAGGTCGTTATTCGTTGTGGTCGGCCATTGGTTTAAGCATTATGCTGGGCATTGGTTACGACAATTATATCGAGCTGCTGGAAGGAGCTCATGCCATGGATAACCATTTCAGCGAAACCGATTTCGATAAAAATATCCCGGTAATTCTGGCTATGATCGGACTTTGGTATAACAATTTCTATGGTGCAGAAAGTGAAGCTATTCTACCTTACGACCAGTATATGCACCGTTTTTCTGCTTATTTCCAACAAGGAAATATGGAAAGTAACGGTAAATACGTTGACCGTAACGGTGAGCAAGTGGATTATCAAACCGGCCCTATTATCTGGGGAGAACCCGGAACAAACGGTCAGCATGCATTTTATCAGCTGATTCACCAGGGAACAAAACTGATTCCCTGCGACTTTATCGCATCGGCAATTAACCACAATAAAGTAGGCGATCATCATCCGAAATTACTGGCCAATTTCTTTGCACAAACCGAAGCAATGATGGTAGGAAAAACCGAAGAACAGGTAGTTGCTGAATTAAAAGCTGCCGGCAAATCGGAAGCAGAGATCAAAGAACTGACACCGTTTAAAATATTCATGGGCAACATCCCAACCAACTCGATTTTGGTGAAACAATTAACACCACGTGTTTTGGGATCGTTAATTGCCATGTACGAACACAAAATCTTTGTTCAGGGAATTGTCTGGAATATATACAGTTTCGATCAGTGGGGAGTTGAGTTGGGTAAACAATTGGCCAACGCCATTCTGCCGGAACTGAACAACGACGATAAAGTAACAGGCCACGATGCATCAACCAATGGTTTAATTAATGCCTGGAAAGCTATGAGATAAGAAGATTCTCACCATAATTTTCTGAAATGCCATCCGTTTTACGGGTGGCATTTTTTATGTGCTTAACTTTGTATCTTAAGGAATTAAAAAATGTGCTAACTTCAGGCATCAAACTAATCATGCCATGGTGAAGGAAAAAATCTATAATATTCCGAACGCACTGAGTGCATACCGCCTTTTTATCTTTCCATTTGTTTTATTCCTGCTTTTTCGGAAGAATGAGAATCTATTTTCAATTTTTATTGCAATTAACCTTTTTACCGATTTTCTGGATGGTTTTATTGCCCGGACTTTTAATATGGTAACCCAGTTTGGTGCGCGTCTTGATTCGCTCGCAGACTATGGAACTTATCTACTGGCTTTTTACGGTTTGTTCGTATTTAAACGTGATGACCTCAATGCTCATGGGGGGATTTTATATCTGTTTATTTTGTTGCTGGTTCTTTCTCAGATTATTCATATTTATAAGTTCGGAACCTTTTCGAGTCTCCACCTTTATTCGTTTAAAACAACTGGTTATTTGCAAGGAGTACTTTTCATCTTGTGGTTCTTTGTCGGGTTCTTTCCGGCGTACTATTATTTTGCAATGGGATTTGGCGTTTTGGCAGAATTGGAACTGATAACCACCATGTTGGTATTAAAAGAAAAATGTTCCAATGCCAGGGGGATTTACTGGGTGTTAAAGGATAGAAAACAGTGTAAATCAGATAGAAGTTCCACTGTGTTAAATTAATGAATGGGGGATATTAAATACGTTCAACACAATTTCCTGGTCAGCTCGCCAAACACCTTATGTGGAGGGATTTTGTCGTAAAGTATTTTGTAAGCCGCCTCGCAAATGGGCATATCAACTTTGTACTGCTGGTTAATCTGATAAATCGATTTTGTAGCATAATAACCCTCTGCAACCATATTCAACTCCAATTGCGCAGCTTTTACTGAATAACCTTTTCCTATCATTGATCCAAAAGTCCGGTTTCGGCTAAATTGCGAGTAAGCCGTTACCATAAGGTCGCCCAGATAGGCCGGGGCTTTTATGTCGCGGTTAATAGGATGCACCTGGTCAACAAAACGTTTTATTTCCTGGATAGCCCGCGAAACGAGCACAGCATGAAAATTGTCGCCAAAACGTTGCCCGTGTGCAATACCGGCGGCAATGGCAATAACGTTCTTCAGTACAGCGGCATATTCGGTTCCCCAAATATCATCCGAGGCCGAAGTGTAAATATAATCGCACTCAATAAGCTGTGTGAATTTCATCGCCTTTTCTTCGGTGGTGCAGGCCACGGTAAGGTAGGAGAGCTTTTCGCGCGCAACTTCTTCGGCATGACACGGACCGGCCAAAACACCAATCATATCATGATCGACATTAAAATACTTTTGCAAATATTCAGCCACCAAAAGGTTTTCGTCGGTAACAATTCCTTTAACCCCTGATAAGATGTATTTACCCGAAAGATCTTCAACACCGTCTAATACGGTAGGAAGGAATGCCGAAGGAACGGCTATAATAAGTATATCGGAATGCTCAATGATACAATTTATATCGTCGCAGAAATTAATTTTTGAGGTATCAAACTCAACTTCGTGCAAATAACGCGGATTGTGTTTGTTCTTTTTGAACGTTTCGATGGTTGATTGCTTACGAAAATACCAGTTAATCTCGTTTACGTTTTCTAACAGAATTTTCGCCAAAGCCGTTGCCCAGCTACCACTCCCAATTATGCCAACTTTATCTGTTTTTAAATTCATTTCCGTGATAAATAACGTGCAAAGGTACAATTTGTACGAGCTTAATGAAGAGAAAGTAAGAATTTAATAGTTTTTAAGAATTCGGTTTTTAACGGGAACAGATTTATTTTGTTGTAAACTAGCAGAGTAGTGATGTATGTAGGGTATTTGTATATTGTAAGATGAATTTCTATTTTTAGTAAATATGTTGAACAATAAATGAATTTGCACCTAGTTATCAAAACAGCAATCTGATGTAACAAGTCCTGATTGTTCGCGACGAGTTCCATTAGAAATAAACAGTTATAAATTATGAAAGAAGAAGTAAGTGAAAGTTCGATCCGCTTAAGAGAAATCATTGAAAAAGCAATTGCCGATCAAAAGATTTCGCGCGACGATTACGACAAGATTATAAATATTGCTACCGAGGATGGTTATATTGACCGACACGAACAGGCTTTGCTTCGCCAGCTGCAACAGATGATTGAAGACCGGCTTGTAAAGTTTGTAATCTAAAAATTTGCTATGAAAAAATTTCTAAAAGTTGCCGGAGTAACCATCGTTGTTTTGGTTGTATTCGTGTTGGGGTACGCGTATGTGAGCTTTAATTCCTATTCGCCCACCGATCCAGATGTAACGGTTGACAAAGCAAAACTGGCTTATTACCAGAACTCGTGGGAAGATTGTCGGGCAGCGTTCAGAGCGCAAGCCAATTCCATGAAAACGCGGTTTGATAGTGTGGCCATATTTTCGCGGTCGGTAGAAAGTAAAACCGACACCGGTTTAACCATCGATTTTTGCTACATCCCTGCAAACGACTCCACCGAAAAACTGGTGATGATTTGCTCCGGCACGCATGGCATTGAAGGCTTTGTGGGTAGTGCGGTGCAGCAACAACTAATGGCCGATTTTTTTAAGCCTGAAATGTTTAATAATACCGGAGTTTTGTTGGTGCATGGATTAAATGCCTGGGGCTTTAAACACCAGCGGCGTTTTACCGAAAATAACGTCGATCTGAACCGAAATTACAGTACCGATAAATCACTTTTTGAAACCAAAAACGATGGTTTTGTGGCGCTTTACGATATGCTTACGCCCAAAGGGAAGCTGAACATGAACAGTGTTAGCAACAAATTTTTTTTGGTAACGGCTGTTAATCAAATTGCCCGAAAGGGGATGCCGGCTTTGTTACAGGCTTTTGCGCAGGGTCAGTACGAATTTCAGGAAGGAATTTATTTTGGTGGCCACGATTTTGAGCAACAGGTGGCAATCATGTCGGAGGTATTAACCGACATTGCAGCTCCATATTCCACGCTCTTAAACCTCGATTTGCACACCGGTTTTGGCGAGCGGGGAGAGTTGCATCTGTTCCCGAATCCAATCGATGATCCGGAATTAAAAGCAAAAACCGAGGAGGTATTTAAAGGCTACCAAATCGATTGGGGCGACTCGGATGACTTTTACACGGTACATGGTCAGTTTGTTGAATTTATTGGCGATTTGCTGCCCGGAAAAACCTCGATTCCCATGTTGATGGAATTTGGCACTTTAAATACCGGCTCGACTATTGGTGCGGTAAAATCGGCACACATTTCTATTGCCGAAAACCAGGGCGCACATTACGGGTATAAATCAGAAAAGGACAGTTTAAAAGCATTGGCCGGTTATTACGAAATGTTTTATCCTCCATCGGAAAAATGGCGCAGCAATGCGCTTACTGTTTCGCAGGAAATGATGGGAGATATCTGGGAGAACTTTGCCGAGTTGTAAAGCCGGATGCTGGTTTCTTGATGCTGGTTTCTTGATTCTTGGTGCTTGATGCTGGGTTCTTGGTGCTGCGACTGCCAACTAAAAGGTCTTGCTATTTTAGTATATAAGCAATAAGAACTCCCAAATAATTTCCAACGGCGTAACCGGCGATTCCTACAACCAGTCCGGTTAAAATAACCTGGCGGTTTTTTAATGCGCCGGCAACCACCGGAACAAAAGGTGGCGAGCAAATTAGTGCGCTGGTTGAAATGATCACCGTATCGGCATCAATTTTAAACATACGGGCCAGAGCTATGTGAATAAGGTGCGATCCGTAAACAGCCAGAGCCACGTAGTAAAACAACGAAAAGGAAATGTTCGATAATTTGCTGATGTCGGCCATGGAAGCAACGGTTAAACAAAAAATAAGAATGAGGTACATGCCCAGCTGAAAGGTCTTTTTTATGGCTTTTATTTTGGGTATAAACGAAAAGGCAATTCCAAAAGTGGTGATCAACAGAATAACTACGGCTGTTTGGTATTCTTTAGGTAAAAGCAAACTGATACCATAACTCACACCCAGAATAGCCACCGAAATTCCAAATGCACCGATTAATGGAAGTAGGGTCTTTTTTTTCAACATCCCGTCGTACGATTCAAACTCTTCTTCCATATTCATTTCTGCAACGCCTGTGTCTTCGGTTTTAAGCGGTTTAAAAGGCGGCAAAAACCACAGAAATACTTTCTGCCCGATGGAAAGAATAAAAACCAGGTATATGGCACCCAGTGTCATGTCGTAAGTGTGAGTCATAATGTACAACTCCTGCGAAACGTTTAAAGCTGTTTTCATGGCGGCCATATTAGGTGTTCCGCCAGTGTATACACCTACCAGCATTCCGGCCACCTGCCAGATGTTTTCAATGTCGTTTCGGAAAATAAAATAACCGATAATTATAATCAACAACACCGAGATCAATCCTGTTACAAGCGCCAAAAAAGCCGATCGTGCCATTTTAAACCACGACCGTACATCAACCGAAAAAAGAATTAAGGGCAAGGCCAGCGGAATGGTAATATCGGTGAGCATGTTCTGGTATTTCTCGGCCCCGTGAGGCAGTACGCCCATATTGCCAATAATTAAACCAACACCGTAACAAATCAGCACGGCACCAATTTTCTTTAGGATAGAAAACTTCCCTTCAAGATAAATAACCAGAACAGGAGTGATAACAAACAGAATAATCAACGCCAGAAACGGTGTTTCCATACTTTTAAATATTTCCCTTATCGGGTGGTAAAGATATCAGAATGAGGAGAAACTACAAACCGCTAATTGTTTTCATTAAAATATTATTCTGTTCCATAACCACCGCCTCCCGGAGTTTCAATAATAAAAGTATCGCCTTGTTCCACATTTATATTTTGAATGGAATCAAGAACGATTGCTTCGCCATTGGCACGAACTACTTTTTGGCATCCCGGTTTTCCGTCGTCTCCTCCTTTTAAGCCAAAAGGCCCCGACTTTCGGCGTTGGGTGAGAACGGAAAGATTTACCGGCTCCCGGAATTTTAGTACCCGTTTTACGCCGTCGCCACCATGCCATTTGCCAATGCCTCCGGAGTTTTTCCGAATGCTGAACTCTTCCAGACGAACCGGGTAGCGGTGTTCCATTATTTCCGGATCGGTAATACGCGTATTTGTCATGTGGTGATGAACAGCGCTGGCCCCATTAAAACCGTTTCCGGCACCGCAACCACCGCAAATGGTTTCGTAGTAGCCAAAATTCTTGTTGCCAAACAGTGTGTTGTTCATGGTTCCCTGGCTGGCTGCCACAACGCCAAAAGCTTTTAGCAGCGTGTCGGTTAAACGTTGGCTGATTTCCACATTTCCGCCAACCACGGCCGGACATTTTGAAGGATCATCATCAAAATCCGGATTCAACAATCCTGTCGGAAGTATAAACTCTACAGGTTCCAAAAGACCATCGTTCAACGGGATGGTTTCGTTTAGTAAAAGCCGGAGCACATAAATACTTACACTTTTTACAATCGCTTCAGTGGCATTCATATTTCCCTTGTGCACTTTTGCGCTACCTGTAAAATTGATGCTGCAGTTCCCATTCTCAAGCTGAATATTTACCTGTAGTTGTGATCCGTCATCGAGGTATTCGGTGGCCGAATAATTACCATTCTCAAACTTCTGAAGTGTGGCTTTCATTTTTTGCGCAGCATGATCCCGCAACAGGTCGAGATAATTCTGCACGGTTTCTTTTCCGTGTTTATGGATGAGGTCGATCAGGGCTTCAGAACCATTTTTGTTGGCTGCCAAAGCAGCATTCAAATCAGCCAGGTTTTCTTCTACCGATCGGGTGGGGAATTTGCAGTTGAGCAAGATTTTTCGCATTCCGTCCCAGTCAGGTTGCCCATTTTTGACGACGTAAAAAGGAGCAATACAAACGCCCTCTTCTTCAAGGTTTTTTGCGTTCGGTGGCATCGATCCCGGACTGATCCCGCCAATCTCGGAATGATGTGCGCGGTTAACCACAAACCCAACACGTTCTCCACCATAAAATACGGGCGAAACCAATGTTACATCGGGCAAGTGTGAACCACCGTATTTCGGATGATTGGTAACGATGGTGTCACCCTCCTTAAATTCGAAATGTTTGATTAGCTCACGCACACAAACGCCGAGTCCGCCCAGATGCACCGGAATATGAGGCGCATTAGCCACCAGGCGTCCGTCTTTATCCAGCAGCGCACATGAAAAGTCGAGGCGTTCTTTAATGTTTACCGATAAAGCGGTACGTTGCAATAAAGCACCCATATTTTCAGCAATGGCCATAAACCGGTTAGTGAACAATTCCAGCTCGGTTTCGCGGTTTTGTTTGGTTTCAGCTTGCCGGTTTCTGGTCTGGCTTTTTAAAATGGCTGTCCCGGTATGTTGCAATTCCAACGACCAGCCACTTTTTACAAATGTGGTAGAAAAACTATCGAGGAAAAGTGCCGGCCCATTTATTTGCGCTCCTGCTTTCAGCTTGTTCCGAACAAAAACGGGAGTACCATTGTCAGTCGTTTTCAGTGGTTCGGGCAGGTAACTTGTTTTTGATGCAATGATCGTTTCTTTATCCGAAGTCTCCACAGCAGCCAGCACCCGAATCGCCTCAATCTCTATGGTGCGGTTGCTAACGGTGTGCCCATAAATCTTTTGGTATTGCTGATGAAAGTCAGCAACCAGTTGTTCAATATCAGAAAAATGAATTTCAAGAGAAGAATCCTGACCAGCAAAACGCATAAATACCATTCGCTGGCGTATGTTTATATAATCAGTATTAAAACCTTCGTTTTGTAATTTTTTTGTGGCCTCCGTTTCAATTTCGTTGAACCAGTCGGGTAACAAATTCTCAACCTCCTTTAAATTCTGCAGTACTTGTTTTTCAGCAAAACGTTCAACGCTTGCATTCCCAATTCCGTAGGCGCTTAACAGCCCTGCGTCTTTTGGTAGTAGAATATTTTGGATGCCAAGAATTTCGGCAATATCGCAGGTGTGCAATCCGCCGGCACCACCAAATGCAACCAGTGCAAAGTCTTTCGGATCATAACCCTTGGTAATTGAAATTTTCCGAATGGCTCCGGCCATAATTTCATTGGCAATGGCAATAAATCCATTTAATACTGTTATGGCTGAAGGTTTTTCTCCGGTGCTTTTCCCCATTGAGACCAGTAACTCCTCCAGGCGTTTTTTTGCTTCATTTCTGAAAACGGGAATACCAAACTGACTTGCGTCAAGCCGGTTTAAAAGCAGGTTTACGTCGGTAATGGTAAGCGGTCCTCCGGCACCGTAACATGCCGGGCCGGGATATGCACCGGCACTTTCGGGCCCAACAAAAAGTTTGTACCCATCAAAACCGCAAATGGAACCACCACCTGCAGCCACGGTTTCAATGGCAATGGCCGGACTGTTTATTCGGGCATCACCAACCTGCAGTTCGTAGCGGTAGTCGAACTCGCCATCGATTCGCGAAACATCGGTGCTGGTGCCTCCCATATCAAAAGTGATAAGTTTAGCGTAACCTTCTTTCCCTCCAATCTTGCGTGCACCAACTACACCACCGGCCGGGCCACTCAAAAGACTGTCCTTCGGGTGAAATTTATCAGCCGACACCAAACCTCCGGCACTGGTCATAATCTGGAACAGATTCCTTCCTGTTTTTTCTGTAATCCGGTTTACGTAGTTATGAATGATAGGAGAGAGGTAGGCGTTGACAACTGCCGTTTCTGCACGGTTCAAGATTTTTATCAGCGGCGATAATTCTGTTGATTGGGAAACAAAGCTGAATCCCATAT
Organism: uncultured Draconibacterium sp.; assembly: GCF_963674925.1. NCBI lineage: Bacteria > Pseudomonadati > Bacteroidota > Bacteroidia > Marinilabiliales > Prolixibacteraceae > Draconibacterium > uncultured Draconibacterium sp. Next base: position 32,344 of record NZ_OY771647.1, on the reverse strand, counting down.
CTTTCAGCAATTGTGCCAGTTGGTGCTCGTGTTCAGGATTGAGATAGGCGTTCATCAGCGCGATAGCAACCGATTCAATTTCGTTAAGATCTACTGCGTTTAGCTTTTTTTTGAGATCATCAAAATCGAGCGTTTTTAACACCTTTCCGCTTGAGTCGATACGTTCATCCACTTCGATGATTTGATGCGTCAGTTGTCGTGATTTTTCCACGTTCATAGCAAAAATATCGGGGCGCGCCTGGTTGCCAATTTCCAGCAGGTCGGCAAAACCTTTTGTTACAATAAATAGTGTTTTGGCACCCTTGTTTTCCAACAAAGCATTGGTTCCTTTTGTCGACCCGAGTTTAAGGTGCAGTTCCGGAAACGCTTCGTTCAAACCTGTTTGGGTAATCAGTCGTGCCCCCAAGACCGGAGCTTCCTCGTATGAGGTGAGTTCAAAGTTGCTGCCCTTCATTTCAGGCGTAAGACATGGAGTATCGAGTTGAAGGATATTATGCTGCACATCAAACGAAACAACTTTACTCCCGGTGGTTATTTGTTGTAGCAATCGAAATGAAAAGCCTTTAAAAATGTCGCGATGTAAGTTCCATGAATCTGCGATTACACATTGTTTTGCTGATATTACTTTTTCGATGGTACTGCGCAGGCTGCTGCTGCTCAGAACCTTTTGGCGGTATTCTGTACCCGTCTCATCAATGCCTATACAATCGGTGAAGGTTCCACCGGTGTCTACAAAAAGTTGAAAATATTTATTTGCCATGTTAATTCTTTTGTCCTTTAAACCACACCCACGCTGAAATCATCATTGCCACAAGACCTATGCCCCAAAGCACCCCATTCCCCGGAGTAATCGTTGGTAAAAACACACTGCAAAACGCTTTTGTAGCGCTATTCAAGCCGAGGATCAGCGTTACAAAAATTACAATTAGCATTAGCACATTCAGTAGTGTAGGATTTGTTTTGGTTCCGGTTATTGCCTTGTTGTTGATTACGATGAAAAGGAATATGCTTACAAATGGGAGCAGAAATCCGTTTAATGCCTGCGCCAGAATTATCGCCGGAATGGGCTTCACATTCACCACGGCAAAACCAATTCCGAAAAGCAAAACCACCAACCAGCCCAGTTTGAAATTCAAGGAACTTGCCTGCCATTTTTCAGGATTTTTATTTCCGAAAAGGCTTTTCAATGTGATGGCTGCGGCCAGTGGTGCGGTTACCGATGAGGTAAAACCGGCTGCAAATAAGCCAAAGCCAAGCAGGTATTTTCCGGCTGGTCCTACTTTTTGCTGTAAAGCGAGGGATAGATTCTGAAATGAAAATTCTGCCGTTACAGCAGTTCCTACTATCAATACGGCCATCGAAAAAAGGCCGCCCAGCAAAATGGCCACTGCCAGCCCAAAACGCATTTCTTTTACCGATTGTTTCTGGCTGGAAATACCGGAGCCCAAGAAGAGGTTATAAGGAACAATGGTTGTTCCGATCAGGCCTAACACCAAAAGTCCGGCTGCATTGGTCGAAGGAAAACGTGGTATAAAAGTCCCTTTAAAAAGGGCATTTAATTCCGGTTTAATTAAACAGGCAGTAATCAGAAAGCCGATACCCATAAGTACTACAACAAATCCCATTATGGTGGAAATAATTTTCAATGATGGAATATTAAGGATAATGGCTGCCATAGTACCGATAATGAGAACCAGTATCCACGCCGGCACATCAAATATCAAACGAAAACCGGCAACTGCTCCCAGCAAATTACCCATTTCATATGCCGCGGCGCCAATAACAATTGCTCCCAAAACCAAAATCAGAATTGGCAGTTTTGCTTTACTTTTTTCAAACTGATGTACAATAGCCTGCCCCAGATTTAACCCTGATGTGATGGTTAAACGTGCTGCTGCTTCCTGCAAAAGTAAACAGGCCAATGTAGAAAAAAGTAAGGCCCAGAGCAGATCAGTTCCCAAAGCTGCACCTGATTTGGCGGCGGTAGTTATGGTTCCCGGCCCGATAAAAGCCGCTGATACCACCGACCAGAAAAGGATATTCAGAATGCGTTTTTTTGTAGACATAATCGTTTGAAAGCTCCAAAATACAAAAATCGAACATCAAATATTTTGAATCGGTAACAAAATGGATGGCGCTGACGAAAATTGAGGTGGAGTGTTTACTTCAATTGGTTAAAAAGCCAGATTTTATAAAAATTATATTCAAAATATTAACTTGCACAAGAACGCCAGGATGGATAATATTTATAAAAAATGAAAAACGACTTTTCCCTGTATTCCTTTCTATTGATAATCATTTTTGCAGTTACTACGAGTTGCACTAAAACATCAGAGATAACACAAAATCCAAATCTTGTGTATGAAAGCTATACTGCAAAAAGCACCGACAGAATCATCAGCAGAGAAGACTATTATAAAAAACTTCAGGGCTTTTGGTTGGGTACCTGCATTGCCAACTGGACAGGTTTAGTTACAGAGATGGATAAAATAGGGAACATTGGCGAAATAAAAACCGGTGATTTTTACACCCGGAACGACTGGGGCAAACCCGATCAACCAAGTATTTGGGGCGAAGGTATTCCGAGCGATTTGTCACCTGTAATTGATTTTGTGTTTGCTGATGTTGATAGTGTTTGGGGAGCTGACGACGATACGGATATCGAATACATTTATCAGGAACTTTTATTAAAATACCAAACGTCGGTTTTAACGGGCGAACAAATTCGTGAGGGTTGGCTGGAGCATATAAAACAGGATGAGGAAAACTATTTGTGGGTGTCGAACCAAAAGGCTTTCGATTTAATGAAAGAAGGATTGGTGCCGCCAGCAACCGGCGATCCTGAAAATAATCCTGAATTTGAAATGATTGATGCGCAGTTAACTACCGAAATATTTGGGTTGTTTGCCCCTGCACGACCTGATATTGCTTTCAAACTGGCACGTTTACCTATTCAGAATACTGCACGTGAGAATAGTGAGTGGATTTCGGAATTTTATGTGTCGATGTTTTCGCTGGCTTCTGCCGTTGATAAGACTTTGCCTTTGAAAGAACAACTCTTCTGGATGGCAGAACAGGCGAAAGACCAACTTCCCGAAACGTCTTATTCGCACAAAATGTATGAATACGTGAAATCAAAATACAATGAAGGAATTCCGTGGGAACAGGCCCGCGATTCGGTTTATACACGGTATCAGCTTAATCAGGCCGATGGATATGATATGACTTCGCGGAACTTGTATTGCAATGCTTGTTTTGCTGCCGGAATCAACTTTGCAGCGAGTTTGGTTAGTTTGTTTTATGGCGAAGGTGATTTGCTTGAGACAATTAAAATAGGAACCCTCTGCGGTTGGGATGCTGACAATCCTACAGCCACATGGGGCGGATTAATTGGGTTTATGATTGGAAAAGAAGGAGTTGAAAATGCTTTTGGCAGAATGTTCTCCAACCGTTTTGACATTCAACGAACCAGAATCGGTTTTGAGGAGAATGGAATAGATTCCTTTGAAAATATGGCCCTAAAAGGAATCTGGATCATTGATAAAGTGGTTCAGGAAGAAATGAATGGCGGAGTTGATTTGAAAAACAATGAGTGGTATGTGCCTGAACCCTAGTGTTCGGAGAACCTGCCAACTCAGTCGATTATTTCCCACTCTTTTGCCAATAGTCCATAAATCACATCATCAACCCATTTGTTGTTCAGAAAGAGGCTTTCTCTAAAATGTGCTTCTTTTCTAAACCCAAGTTTCTCAAGCACGGCAAACGATGCGATATTCTCCGGATCGACAGATGCGGTTATCCGGTGTTTTTTCAATTCGCCAAACAGGTAGTTGATAACCGCTTTTGACGCTTCGGTGGCAAATCCCAAACCCTGGTGTTGTTTGGCAATGGTGTAGCCTATCTCAACTTGTTGCTCGTCGATAAAATGAATGCCGATGTCGCCAATGAGTTCGTAATTACTTTTGTCAACTACGGCAAGCTGAAACCACGTGTCCGGTACATTAAATCCGGCAGATAACTTCCCGAAAAAGGTTTCTACATCGTCAATCGTTTTCGGAATCCAGCCCTGGTATTTGTTTGCTTCTGCATCCGAACGATAGGCTAAAAGAGCGTGCTTATCATTTATAGTTAGTGGTCGTATAACTAATCGTTTGGTGTTGAGTTGCATTTTATTTTTTGGTTTGCTCCAGTATCCAGTCTTTCATCGTTGTTAGAACCTCCGGATCGATGGTTTCTTCAATTTGCGAATACTCAGTCGCTGAACCGGTGTCGCAGTTCTGGAAAAGATGGTTCAGGTTCTCAAAAGCTATTGTGGTAACGTTTGTGTTGCCTCCATGCGTTATGGCCGATTTTATTGAATCAAGATTCGAAACCGGTACCTGCACATCTTTTACTCCATTAAGGGCCAAAACCGGGCATGTTACTTTTTCGAGTGTAGGCTGTGGATCGTAGCTTAAAAAATAGCGAAACCAGTTGTTGTTTACACCGGCAATTTTAGCATCAACTGCTGCTTTCATTTCGTCGTTCATGCCGGGGTAAAATCCCTGGGATAGAATTGTCCGGAGTTGCTCAAGTGTTTTTACGGAGTCGGGCTCAGTTTTTATGATTTCAAAGATACGTTGATTAATCATTGCGCTTTGTTTGATCTGAAATTCCGGCAAACCCGCGGCTTCCAGCGCCAGTACATTTTGCTCTTTCAGAATTTGTTCGCCGGTTGTTCCCGGACCTGCCATCATAATAATAAAAGCAATGTCATCAGAACTTGTAGCTGCAATCGGAGCAATCAAACCTCCTTCGCTGTGCCCAATCAACCCAATATTTTGAGGATCGATTTCTTTTCTTGCTCTTAGGAAATTTACCCCGGCAAGTACGTCTCCTGCAAAATCTTTACTCGTAGCTGCGGAGATATTTCCTTCGGAACCACCAACTCCGCGGTCATCGACACGTAATACCGCAATTCCATTTCGGGCAAAATAATCAGCAATCACCCAAAAAAGTTTGTGCCCGTATATGGTTTCGTCACGATCCTGAGCACTTGATCCTGTAATCATCACCACTGCCGGGCAAGGAGAAGTAGTATCCGGGCAGGTTAATGTGCCCGCCAGTTTATAACCTGATTCTTTGTTCACGTACTCCACATCCTCAATAAGGTAGGGGAATGGTGGTTGTGGAATTTGTGGGCGTTTTAAGATGGGAGCTTCATCGGTTTTTACAAGGGTCAACGGTGTGTTAATTCCGTTTTTACTCCATTCGCCTTTTATGGTAGTATCGTTTTGAAAGACACCGGAATAAGTGTGATCAATTTTGGGCGTGTAAATAATAATGCTGTCGGTTGTGACCTTTATCAGTTCGCACGGCAGGTCTTTTGTGCCATCTTCAAGGACAGAAAGTGTGATCGTCTGTTTGCCATTTTCATCTTCCGAAATATGAAACGAGGTGGTGATTTTCAACGTTGGCAAATTCACCTTCCCTACCCAATAACCATTTAGGTTTTGCGCATCTGCCTGATTCAATCCGCATAATAGAATCGTAAGCAGAATAAGAATACGGCTCACTTTCATGTTATTTATACTCTTAGGGTTTATCCAGTACTTTGATCTCTTTTAATAAAACTTCAAGTGCCGGCGATGCCATTTCGCCGTGGTTAAAACCGTCGAGTTCCATTAGTTTGCAGTTTTTATGTCCGGCCACTTTCATCATGCGCCACATATACGCGTTCTCTTCGTAACGGCCCAGCATTTCCTGTTCGCGATCGCCGGTAATAAATATAATGGGTGGAGCATCGGGGCGAACAAAATAAAGTGGTGCATATTCATCAACAATAGCTTGCGTCCCCGGAATTCCTCTTTCATCGCGAACCGTAAAATGTGTAATGGTATGGCCACTAAAAGGTATCAGCATCGCAATATCGTCGGCATTTATATCGTGGGCAGCAAGGTAATGTTTGTCTAAACCAACCATGCTGGTAAGGTAGCCGCCGGCCGAATGTCCGCTGACAACGATCTTATCTTTACTTCCACCATATTTTTCGATGTTTTTAAAGGTCCAGGCTACTGCCGCTGCGGCATCCTCGATATAAACCGGGCATTTAACTTTTGGCGACAAACGATAGTTTACAGCCACCACTGCAATTCCCTGTTCTTTTAATTTCTCGGGGATAAATTTATTTCCTCCTGTAATTCCTCCACCATGAAACCAAACCACAGTGGTAAAATCAGTTTTATTTTCCGGGTAATAAATATCGAGTTTGCAACGTTCCTGTGCATATTCCGAAGCGTCAGACGTGTACAGAATATTTTCGTCGGTGGCATACTCTGTTTCTTGCGCAACAAGGGTTTGAGCGCCAAATAGAAAGAAGATGAGGGAAAGAAAAATATAATTTTTCATGTTTACTTTTTTTTGATTTCGGGCTAAAGTACAAAAGAATTTGGAACAGTGGAATGGAACTCTGGGAAATCGTCGGGAGGAATCGGAGTCGTTAAAAATGAATAATTAATCGTACATTTAAATGTTAAATACACGAAAAAGCTAACAGTTGTGAATAAGAATTTACTGATTTTTGTAGTTGAAGACAACAAACTATACCACAAACTGGTGGTTGAATTTCTTCGGAAACAAGGAATGAAAAGGGTTAAATCGTTTTATAATGCCGAGGATTGTTTGGAGGCTGTAAACAAAGGTGAGCGCCCTGATATTGTTGTCGAGGATTATCATTTGAATGATACTACCGGAATTGCCGTTTTGCAGGCAGTAAAAAAAATCAGCGAACGTACCGAGTTTATTTTTCTCACTTCGCATGAAGACATGGAAGTGGCTGTGAATTCGATAAAATACGGCGCCTACGATTACATTATAAAAGACAACGATATTGCCCTTAAAAAGGTGTACAATAAGATTGGGAAAATATCGAAAGTTATAGAACTCGAAAAGCGAAACCGTTTTGTACAAAATGCCATGATTGTTTCGCTGGCCATTCTAGTTGCCATTGTCGTTGTTGTTGCCCTCCGCGAAATTTTTGATCTGTTCTGATAAGCGAATCAGAAAGTACGGTTAATGTGCTGCAACCTGCATTAGCAGTCCGCACATCCACGCTCCGTAGGTTCCTAACGCATAACCTAAAACGGCCAGTAACACCCCAACCGGTGCCAGCGACGGGTGAAATGCAGCCGCTACAACCGGGGCACTTGCCGCACCTCCGATGTTTGCTTTACTTCCAACCGCCAGGAAGAAATAAGGTGCACGGATCAGTTTCCCGACAATCAACAGCAGAATAACGTGAATAGCCATCCAGATTCCGCCAACCAAAAACAATCCAATGTTATCGAAGATCTTGCCAACATCCATTTTCATTCCAATGGTTGCCACCAGAATATAAATAAAGATCGTACCTATTTTTGATGCGCCCGCTCCTTCGTAATTCCGGAGTTTTGTAAACGACAACCCAATACCAATGGTGGTTGAAAGGATAATTAACCAGAAGAATTTTGAGGTTAAACTAAACTTGTTTAATGCCGGAGCATGAACCTCGATATAAGGGGCTACCCAGTCGGATACCAAATGTGCAAACCCGGTAACGCCAAGCCCGATGGCTGCAATAACCATAATATCGGTGCTGCTCGGTATACGTGCTATGCGCTGACTGAATTCATGCATGTGATCTTTTAGTTGGGTAACACTGCTGGCGTCGGCTTTAAAATGTTTGTCGATCTGTTTTGATTTTCCCACACCAATCAGCAAAATGGCCATCCACACTTCGGCCACCAGCACATCAACAGTAATCATTATCGAGTATAAATGATCCGATGGTTTAAAAATCTCGTACATGGCAGCCTGGTTGGCACCACCACCAATCCAGCTTCCGGCAATGGTGGTCATTCCGCGCCAAACAGCATCGGGGCCAGCACCTCCCACAAGATCAGGATTAATGAGCGAAGCTAATAATATAGCAAGTGGCCCGCCAATAATAACACCAACGGTACCGGTAAGGAACATAATTAGCGCTTTGCTACCGAGCTTAAATACTTCTTTCAGGTTAATACTTAGCGTTAACAGAACCAAACTTGCCGGCAGCAAGTAGCGCGATGCCATAAAATACAGCTGCGAGTGTTCGCCGTCAACAATATTAAACGTGGTGAGCAAACTGGGTAAAAAATAACAGAGCAACAGCATCGGAACAACACTGTAGAATTTCTTAAAAATGGGTTTCGACGAATTGCTGGTATAAAAAATAGCGGCCAGTAATGCCAATAATAGTCCTAATACTACTGCGTCGTTTTTAATAATTGCTCCTACTTGTTCTGTTTCCTGCATACCTCTCCTTTTTATCCCTCAGTTTTTCGTAAGGTGGCAAATATAAAAATCTTTTCAGGTTTAACAACTTGATATTGGTCAGGTTCAAAGCTTTATCAGTTTCTGTAACAATTGTTTTTAAGCATTTCTGAAAAAAACATTTGTTTTGATTCACAAAATGCCGTAATTTTTATGAGTCTTTAAAATCTTTCAATCATGCTGAACAAAAAATGTCTTATATCCTTATTGTTAATCTTCTCTTTTATACAGGTAATAGCCCAAAACGATAAAATTTACACCTCGAACGGAGATGTACTGGTGGGTGAAATAAAATCGATGAAGCGCGGAGTACTGGTTTATGATACCGACTATGCCGATAGTGAATTCCAGGTAGATTGGAAAGAAATTGAAGGCTTAGCGTGCACACGCTTACTGATTATTTACACCGTTGATGGGAAAAAGTATACGGGCGGTTTAAATTTTTTGCCAGATGAGCCCAAAAAAGTAACCATTCAAACCTTGGATGAAAACCTTACAGTGACCTTAGATAAGATCGTTGAAATTGCATCGTTGAAACAGCGGTTTATCGACCGGATAATCATTTCAATCGATGCCGGATTATCGCTAAGTAAAGCCAACAATGTGCGGCAAACCTCGGCAGCAGCCAAGGTGAGTTATCGCGGAATAAAATGGAATATCAGTGCGCAGTTCAATAATGTCGGAACGACCCAGGATAATGTGGAACCTACAAAACGTACCGATGGTGGAGTTTCGCTGGTTCGCGATATATGGGGAAATGGTATGATACTGGGTGGTGCTGAGTTTTTGAGCAATAGTGAACAGATGCTTGATCTGCGTTCTACAGTTCGTGGAGGTCTGGGTTTGTACCTTATCCGTACCAATCAATTGTATATGCAGTCGGGTTTAGGACTGGCATTCTCGCAGGAAAAATATGGCGGCGACAATTCTACTTCGCAAGGTAGTTTTGAGGGGCTGGGAATGTTCGAATTTAATGCCTACGATGTGGGAGACCTGTCGTTTCAGTTTAAGCTAACCACTTATCCCAGTTTATCGGAATGGGGAAGGTGGCGTATCGACATGGATACCTCGCTGAAATACGATTTGCCACTCGACTTTTACGTAAAACTGAGCTATGTACATAACTTCGATAGCGATCCGTTGGTTGCCGACGTGGCTAAAAACGATTTTGTGTTTAAAACCAGTATCGGTTGGGAGTGGGATTAAAAGCTTCGTAAAAAAGATATCGTTGCAATCATAATTCCTGTTTCAAATTCAAGGAATCACCCCTGTTTTTTATAATTTAGAGAAAACAAATGTTGCAGGCCGAAAATGGATTTATTTGACCTGTGATGTCCAGCTTTCTTACTGATGAAATTATTTACAACTAAACAAATAGCAGCGATCGATAAATTTACCATCAAGAATGAGCCCATTACGGACATTGATTTGATGGAACGCGCCTCGTTGCAAATGAGCAACTGGATTGTTCAACAGTTTTCAACCGAAGAACGGCTGTTGTTTTTTGCCGGTCCCGGAAACAATGGAGGCGATGCGTTGGCCATGGCGCGGCAACTGGCCGGGCTGGATTACCAGTGCGAAGTTTACCTGCTTGATTTTGGAAAAGCCTTAAAAGGATCGCCTGCAACCAACTACAAACGCCTGGAGGAACAGGGAAAAGTAAAACTGACCAAACTACGTTCGGAAGCCGATTTCCCGGAAGTTGAGGATACCGATGTGCTTATTGACGGTTTGTTTGGCTCCGGTTTGTCGCGGCCGCTGGAAGGATTGCCGGCGCAACTGGTGCAACACATCAACCAGCTGCTAAATGTGGTGGTGGCTGTTGATATCCCCAGCGGACTAATGGGGGAGAACAATGCCGAAAATAACCTTGACAATATCATTCGGGCCGATTATACGCTTACCCTGCAGTTTCCGAAAATAAGTTTCCTGTTTTCGGAGAACGAACAGTTTGTGGGGCAATGGGAAGTGTTGCCAATTGGTTTGCATCCCGACGGAATCAGCGAAACACCATCGCCGTATTCCTTTGCCGATGCCGAAGATGTGGCAGCGCGTTTACCGATGCGTACAAAATTTGATCATAAAGGAACATTTGGGCATGCATTGCTAATTGCCGGTAGTTATGGAAAAATGGGAGCGGCCGTGCTGGCGTCGAAAGCCTGCTTACGTGCCGGGGCAGGTTTGTTAACCACCCATGTTCCGCACCTCGGGTTTCCGGTTATTCAAACCGCGGTGCCCGAAGCCATGGCCAGTATCGATCAGCACGATTCGATGTTTACTTCCTTTCCCGATCTTAGTCAGTATGCCGCTATTGGTGTTGGCCCGGGGCTGGGGTTGAAACGAAATTCGTGCCGTGCCTTGTGCGATTTGTTCGACCAGGCAAAAGTGCCGATGGTTATCGATGCCGATGCGCTGAATATTCTTGCCGAAAATAAAAGCTGGCTGGAGAAATTACCCGAAGGTTCGGTGCTTACACCACACCCGGGCGAGTTTCGGCGTTTGGTGGGCGAAACCACCGATTCGTATGATGCCGTTCAGCAACAAATTGCCTTTGCAAAAAGATACAATTGTGTGGTGGTGCTAAAAGGCGCACATACTTCGGTGGCGGCGCCCGATGGAACGCTTTGCTGGAACTCAACAGGCAACTCGGGAATGGGAACCGCCGGAAGCGGCGATGCACTTACCGGAATAATTCTGGGGCTGTTGGCCCAGGGAATGGCACCGGTTGATGCGGCGCTGGTGGGCGTTTATCTGCATGGACTGGCCGGAGACATGGCCGCAAAAAAACGTTCGGAATTTGCGTTAATGGCCGGCGATATTATAGCAAAACTGGGGAAAGCATTTCTGAAAGTTCAGAGTGGAATATGAGCAAAGAAAACCCTGTAATTAATATATTAATGAAACTTAAAGGAGTTGTTTTCGATTTTAACGGAACTTTGTTTTGGGATACACATTTGCAGGAAGACTCGTGGGACCGGTTTCTGGAGAAATACAATTTTAGCCTCAACGCCGGGGAGAAGAAAAAATACATTCACGGAATTAATGCCAAAGATACTTTTGAATACCTTTTTAAACGCGAGCTCAACGATGCCGAAGTGTACCGGCTGACCGAAGAAAAGGAAGTTATTTACCGTGCCATGTGCCTGGAGCATGGGATGCAGCTGGCTCCCGGTGCGGAGCATCTGATTAGCTTCTTGGCAAAATCAGGAGTTGCTTTGGCCATTGCAACCGCATCGGCAAAAAACAATGTCGATTTTTTTATTCAGCATTTCCCCTTGCTTAAGTATTTCAGGCCCGAACATATTATCTACAACGATGGTACACTGCGCGGAAAACCGCACCCCGATTTGTTTAAAAAAGCCATTTCGGCCATTGGAACAAAAGCAGAAGAAACTTTGATTTTTGAAGACTCGCATGCCGGGGTTGAAGCGGCAATTCGTTCCGGAGCAGGGAAGGTGATTATCGTAAATTCGGACAATGCGCTGTACGATGGTTTTTCCTGTCAGCAAATCACACATTTTGATGAGGTGGATAAGACATTATTTGTGTAAGTAATATCTTTTCCGGATAGAAAAAAGGCTTTAAAACGACCGATGGTTTGTATCACGCTTTAAACGCTTTTCAAAATTTGTAGTCAATCACTAAAGAAAATGTTAAACCAGGGGTTTCTCAAGGTTAATAAAACATATTCATAGCTCGGCTTAAGGATTGTCTTAGTTCTGTTAGGGCTATACGAAGGGTAATTTTTTTATAAGGTGCACCACTTTTGAATCTGTATGTATGCAGGATTTCGGAGGTGGTGTTTTTTTGTATTGCGGTTTGGTGTACTTGGCTTATGTTACTAGTTTTTACCCCCTAACAACCTGAAACATAAAAAATATGTTTAGCTTTAATGCACTAAAAATTCCTGTACCATTGAATACGCATATAAACAGCTTGTATATAAAACACAAAAACCTTTCAATAACTAACAGTTTAGCGATTATAAGAAGGTTTTTACTTACATATAAACTAGTTATGGGAAAGGTTGAAAAAAGCAAAATAATGAATGGACACCTTTGATTTAATCATATCGACAATTATTATAGTTGGGATTGGACTAGTCCTTTATTTGATTTTGCGTGACCCAATTTACATGTTCAAGTCTTTTCTTCGTGGACTCAAATCTCATCCTAATTTAGCAGCACAAATTGTTTTCATACCTATTTGGTTGCCCGCTTGGATAATTGACAAAATCTTTGGACTCAAATTATTTATTAAGGAAATTGAGGACGCTTCAAGACCAGCCAAAATTTCATTCTCAGAATTTGACAAATATATATTCGTCAACACAACAAATTTAGAGCACATTGAAAAAGTGTTGCATTCATTTGAAAGTGATTACGACCCGATTGAGTTTAATTACCGGTTAAACGGTTGCAAAATAAAAACATCAGATTTTGGAGAAAATTTGATTTTAAAACTGGAAAACGAAATTGAATTTAATAGCTTCAATAACCTTGTTCATTATCTTGACAATTCGGCTCCCAAAGACAATGTTTACAATGTAAAAGCGATTCTGATAAATAAGAAAGCAAAAACAGATTCTTATTTCGTTTTTAACGACACTGCATTCCTTTTGAAATTGATTGGAAAAACATATAAAAACAAAAAAATGTATGTTGACATAAATCCAGGAACTGAATTGAATGACACAATTTTCTTTAATTCAAACATGGACTATTTTAAAAATTTCGACTTTGACAAATTTGAGAATGAGATATATAGATTAAAATTTAAAGAAATGAAATTAAAACCCAGCCCAAAACCCAGTACATATTGCAGGGCGGGGTTTGGTGGTACACCAACTGCGCCCCGAAGCTTCGGGGCTCTCCGAAATCCGCTCCGACCAGATGTCCCAACCGTTAGCAACAATAGTAAATGAACACAGATTTAAAACAGTTTTACAAAATATGGAGAAAATGTCAAGGAGAAGACTATTGGTTGTAATTGTTCCTGGGGGCATAATCTTCAGCATATTCTTTTGGTTTATCTTAAAGGAGAATAAATGCGAAAGATTACTTGCAGAAGATGATTGTTTAACTCAAAAAGTATTTTGCTATTATTCAAAACAACACATGCTTGGAAATGGGACACAAGCCGTTTCGACAGGATTTTATTTAAATTATAAAGACCAAAAATATAAAATTACTACAAAACGATTTTGGAAACCAATCCCTGTTGGCACACTGATAATGGTAAGGTTTTCACCTAATTGCCCAGACTGTGCAGAGATATTATGGGATTCAGTTGTAAGACATGACGACTACAAAATTAGGTATAAACAAAAGGGAGAAGAAGGGTATGTTTTTGAGAAAGTTAAATCGACAAATAAAAATAAAGCAAAACTACAGTTGCTAACAAAAGTTATATGTAATGGGGGATTCAGCGGGTAATTCAACCGCAGTTCTTCGTTGCAACACTGCCAATTCGTCTTTGACGATTTGGCTATAAAAACTAAAATATGAATAAACGAATTGGCTCAGTGGCAGTCTGACTGTGAAGCATCTCAAAGTCCCGCACTCCACATAGCCAAACCGTTCTGGGTTATATTAAAAAAGCAACTGAACATAAACAAATTCATAAGATGTCAACACTAAATTCCAAAATAAATATTGCAAGACTGATTATTGGGATTGTTCTTTTGATTGGATTAATAAAACTATTTCTAAACATTTATAATGACTTTTACACTTTTGAGATTCTCTATGGCAAAAAGTTGACTTTAGGACAAGAATTGAAATTAATATCCAATGCCCGTACTTTTCTTTATCCATTGATACTCTTGCTGGCAATTTGTGGCTTTTTTCTGCGTAGACCTCTGGGATGGGTTTTGACAACGAATATATTTACCTTTTTATTGGCTCTTATCTATTTAGTTTTTCTACCAACCGACAATCTTGACTGGTATTATTACTTGACTGGAATTTTACCGATTGGATTTATTATTTTAATGAATCAAAAACAAATATTTGACTTTTATAAAATTAATAAATCAAATTTATTGACTTTAAATCTGTTAGTAATTGTGACTGGATTGGCTTTCACTTTTTTGTGGGGACACTTTAGTTTAAATCCTGGCGAAAATCGTTTGGACATTATTTACGGTAAATAGAAGCAGAATCAGTTTGAATGATGAAAAAAAATAGAAATACAACCCATTTGTATATGGCAGGCGGGGGTTTTCGCGGTTTGACAAGTCAGACCTTTCGCTCACTTTTCTGCGGATCTGACACTCCCGATTTCATCGGGACCGCTCCGACCACATACAAGTGACCGTCAGACTGTCTAAAAACCTAACCACAATTTGTTAAGAACTCCGCAGGTTGTTAACACCTTTGAACCCAGCGATTAAGTATCTTCAGGCATGAAGTATCTCAAAGGGCAAAACAGATCACAAATATCACTTTTCCCGGTGTCGCTCGACCAGGCCATAAATGCAGACAACGAAGTGCGCTTAATCGATGTTTTTGTTAACAGTCTGAAGCTGGAAGAATTCGGATTCAGGGTTGACCATATTGAAAACGGGCGTCCTGCTTACCACCCAGCCGACTTGCTTAAACTTTACATTTATGGCTATCTTAATCAGTTAAGGTCGTCGAGGAAACTGGAGAAGGAGTGCAAGCGAAACATTGAATTAATGTGGCTATTGAAAACGCTGCGTCCCGATCACAACACTATCGCTAACTTCAGGCGCGATAACCCAAAGGCCATCAAAAAAGTATTCCGCGAAACCGTAAAGATTGCAACGTATTTTAACCTTATTGGCGGAACGCTGATTGCAGGCGACAGTACAAAACTGCGTGCCCAGAACAGCAAAAAGAACAACTACAACCAAAAGAAAATAGACCGTCACCTGGAGTACATCGAAAACAAACTGGCTGAATACAACAAAGCACTGGCCGAAAGCGATGGAGATAAAAAGCAGGAAATTGAAAACGAAATTGAAAAGCAAAACCAGCGAAAAGATGGCTATAAAAAGATTGAACAAGAGCTAAAAAAATCGGGGCAACGACAGATCTCAACTTCCGATCCCGACAGCCGTCACCAGATCACGCGCAACAACATTACCGAAGTAGCCTACTCGGCGCAAACTTCGGTCGATGCAAAAAACTACATCCCTATCGATTATAAAATAACCAATGCAAACGATAAAAAGGCAATGGGAACAATGCTCAGAAGAGCAAAGACAATACTTCGACACAACGATTTTACTGCCCTTTACGATAAAGGCTACCATACCGGAAGCGAACTGGCCATCGCCGATTCGCTCGGTATTCCGGCAATTGTAGCCATTCCTCCGTTTTCAGGAGCCTCGCATGCTCCGGACCTTAGGTACGATGTGGAACATTTTGATTACGACCCGAAAACCGATACTTACACCTGTTTGCAGGGTCACACCCTAAGAACCACCGGCTACTGGCACCACGCAAAAAACGGTGCCGGAGAAACAGCCTATCGCTTCCGCAACTACACAACACCTAAATGTAAAAGTTGTGAGGTCCGCCCGCTGTGCACAAAATCGGCTGCAAACGGCAAGCAAGTCAGGCGAAGCGAGTTTGCCGGCAATATTGAAAACAACAAAAAACGCGTTCAGGAAAGCGAAAAACTGTACAAACGACGGCAGGCCATTGTGGAACACCCCTTCGGGACCATTAAACGTCAGTGGGGATTCAATTATATTATCACCAAAAAGTACATGAAAAGAGCTGAAGCCGATTTTGGTTTTATAATGTCGGCATACAACCTCAGACGAATAATCAATATTGTGGGCATAAAAAAGTTAGAAAAATACATCACAAGTATTTTTTCTGTTTTATGTTCAATTTTTGATCTTTTAGAGCTATTTTTAAACCACAGAAACCGAATACAATACAAAACAATAAAAACCATCTGTTATGAAATCCGCATCCCTGGCCACTTAATAAAGCTCAATTTTAATGCCCCGGGAAAGGGTTTTTAGACAGACTGCCGTTAGGTTTAATTTTGAAAAAAGATTGCAGCATAAACAATTATGACTATTTTTGATAGTATCATATGATAGTATCAAGATTTTAAACTATGAAGCCACCATACAAAATAACGAGTAAAATTTTAAACTTAATTGCTTCTATATCAGAAAAAATCGGAGAAGTAAATGCTGCTCATTTAAATAAACCTCCAACTGAATTAAGAAAAAGAAATCGAATTAAAACAATTCAGTCTTCACTTGAGATTGAAGGAAATACTTTGACTGTTGAGCAAATTACAGACTTGCTTGACAACAAAAGAATTCTTGCTCCTAAAAAAGACATTCTGGAAGTCAAAAATGCAATCAAGGTTTATAATCAACTCAATAAATTTAAAGTCTACGAATTGAAATCGTTGTGCAAAGCACAGGAAATTTTAATGAAGGAATTGATTGAAAACCCAGGAAAACTTCGAACCGGTTCGGTTGGAATTGTTAAAGGTAGCGACATCGCCCACATTGCACCTCCCGGAGAAATGGTTTATTCGTTAATGACTGATTTGTTTAATTATCTCAAAAACGACGACGATTTAATTCTAATAAAAAGTTGTGTTTTCCATTACGAATTTGAATTTATTCACCCGTTCATCGACGGAAACGGCAGAATGGGTCGGCTTTGGCAAACTATGATTTTAAAAGAACACTCTCCTGTTTTCGAATTTCTTCCAATTGAAAGTTTGGTAAAATCCAGACAACAAGAATATTACAATGTTTTAGGAAAATCAGATAAACAGGGAACTTCAACTGCTTTTATAGAATTCATGCTCGAAATAATAAAAGATGCACTCGAAGAATTATTAAAAGTTCAAAATATTAGTCTAACCAATATTGACAGAATCTCAAATTTTAAAGAAATCATTGGGACAAAAGAATTTTCAAGACAAGATTATTTAAGAGCATTTAAAAATATATCTCAAGCAACTGCTAGTAGAGACTTAAAAGTTGCTGTTGACGATGGGATTGTCGAGAAATATGGAGATAAAAGAACAACAAAATATAAATACAAATAAAAAACTAAACCTAACACGTGGTAAAAGGCATAATGAAATCGCGTATAATATGGAAAATGCAATATTTGAATGTAAATCTTCTATGGACAAGAGAACAAAAATCAAGACTGTTTTTGTCTTTTTAGTTTTTGCTCTTTTGACAAGTTTTTTATTTTTAAAATCGGACAATCATATCGGACTTCTTTTCTTCGCTATCTTTCTGTCATTGACATATATAATTGCTTGTATTTTTGGAATTTATAAGACACCCATTTCATATAAAATTTTAAATGGCGACTTGATAATTAAAAGTAGATTTACCCGAAAAGCTATAAGCATTCGAGAGATTCGAAACTTGAGAATTTTTGATTCTGAGGACAGAAAAGGATTAATTCGAATATTTGGAGTCGAAGGAGTTTTAGGAAATATTGGATATTATTCTTCGACAAGGAATAATAAAATGACAATTTTGACAAGTCGAGATACAAACTGGATACTAATTGACACAAAAGACAATGAAAAAATCGTGATTTCTCCAGATGATTTAGCATTAGTAAATTTGGTCAACAAATTGATTAAAAACAATGAAAATTAAATTACGGCTTATAACAAATAGTATATGGCAGGCGGGGGGGATAGCGGTCTGACAAGTCAGACCTTTCGCTCACTTTTCTGCGGGTCTGACACTCCCGATTTCATCGGGACCGCTCCGACCACATGTACCAACCGTCAGCGAAAATTATAAATTAATATGTATTGTTCTAAAAAAACCAAAAAATGAAACTATATAAAGTAAAAACAAGACTTTTATTTAGCATCGCAATTGGTTTAATTGCAGTACTACTGTATATACTAATTGAAGGAATAAAACCATTTAAATTAATGGGCGTTAGTAATATTTTGTACGCTTTGTGGATAACCTTTCGTATAATAGAAACTTTTCTATTTTTCTCCGCCTTAAGTCTGACAATAACTTCCATTTTTGTTTTATACACAAAACATAAATCAAGGACAGTTAATATTTCAATTACATTAGGTTTAATCGTTATTTTGATAATAGCAGTTCCTGAAGTGTACATAAGACAAAGAAATAACTTAATAAAAAAATCAGAAGACAAAACATTGGATACTACTCAAGTAATTAAAGTTTATAAAAAAGCCATCAATAGAAATAATAAAAGAGCTATTGCTACTATTGCAGTTCACCCAAATCTTCCTGAATCGATTCAGGAAAATTTATCGGATTCTAAAATTTTGGAAGTTAGAAGAAGTATTGCCTGGGATACAAAATCTCAAAAAATTTTGAAGAAACTTTCGACGGATAAAAATTGGGAAGTTCGACAGGGAGTTGCAGGGAATAAATTAACGCCAAAAGAAATTATGGACAAATTAATGAATGACACTAATGAATATGTCAGAGATATGGCAAATAATACGGTTCAACAAAATGAATAAAATAACGTTTCGCGAACAAAAGTTATATGTAATGCGGGATTCAGCAGGTAATTTGACCGTAGTTCTTCGTTGCAACACTGCCAATTCGTCTTTGACGATTGACGTAAAAAATGAAAATATGATTAAACGAATTGGCTCCGTGCTGTATGGAAAGTGAAGTGCTTCGAATTCCCGTACGGCACTTAGCCAAACCGTCAGACTGTCTTTGTGTGTAATTTGAGGAATGAAAAAATGAAGGTAAATACAAACGCTGAAGTTGAGGTAGTTTTTGCCAATTATCCAGATGGAGTTCGTAAGAAAATGTTGGAACTGAGAGAGCTGGTATTAGAGGCTGCTAATGAACTTGAGGACGTCACAACATTGGAAGAAACACTGAAATGGGGAGAACCAAGTTATATTACCAAGCACGGGAGTACCCTGAGAATGGACTGGAAGGCAAAAACGCCAGATCAATATGCTATGTATTTCAAATGTACCAGCAGACTTGTAGAGACTTTTAGAGAAGTATTCAAGAATGACTTTGATTTTGAGGGAAACCGGGCAATCGTGTTTCAAATAAAAGACAAGATCCCAAAGAAAGAATTGAAAGAATGCATCAAAGCAACATTAGCTTATCACAAAGTAAAACAACTGCCAACATTGGGAATAGAAAATGAATAAAAACTATACACACCAAAAAATATAGGTCATTGCACATAACATGTTGAAATTTAAATGTATAACACTTGGAAAACTGCTTAGCGGCTTGATCCTGAAACGCATTTAAGTGTCCAACGATTCATACACCAACCGTTAACACAGACGAAATCAAAAATGGAATTATTTAAAACAGAACGATTAGTAGTTAAAAGTTTAAAGGCAGAAGATAGAGTGTATTTTGCTGAACTGTTTACCGACCCAAAAGTTTTAGAACTAATTCCTCAAAAAGCATTTTCGGAAGGCCAAATAACGGATAGATTCAACAAAGTTCAGAACTTTGAATTAGATGATTTGAAATATAAAAAATGTGCGTGCGGTATTTATGAAACGGGAAATACTGAATTGATTGGACTTGCTCTGTTTCTGATAAATGATAATAATGATAAGGAATTAGGATATCGTTTTCGAGTAAATTATTGGGGAAAAGGATACGGAACAGAAATAACAAAAGGAATGTTGGAATATTATTTTCAGCAATTGAAAGTTAGCAAAGTAACAGCAGATGTAAATATTGCAAACTCTGGTTCGGTAAAAATTTTAGACAAGTTTATGAACCCCGTGAGTGAATTTTTCAATGAAAGAGATAATTGCACCGACAGAAGATATGAAATTGAGAAAAACCGCTGGCTACAGCAATGGGAATAAAACAAATAGGTTAAGAGATTGTCTAATCTAAAAAACACAGGAAAATGAAAAAATTAGAATTGATTTCAGAAAACAAGAATTATACGGCAGTAAATGTGGGTAGTTTAGAAGATGTAGGAAACTATTCACTTATTCATCCAAAACTAAAAACCGAGATTAAAGGGAAAGTGTTTTTAAAAGAGCCTACCAAATCAACCGGAACAGAAATATCGTTTACCACCATACCGCCAAAATCAGAATTGGGATATTTCCATATACATTACAAAGACGAAGAAACCTATATTATACTTAAAGGCTCAGGTTATTACCAGGTCGATGATGATTGTTTTCCCGTTCAGGAAGGAAGTGTAATACGAGTTGCACCCGATGGTGTGAGAAGTTTATGCAACACCTCGGAAGAAAACATGGTGTACATGTGTATCCAGGCGAAAGAAAACTCGTTGGAAGAACATACAACGGATGATGGAAAAAGAATCGCTGTTACTCCGAAATGGGAAATAAAAAAATAAACAGTGACTTTGAAAGTTGGTAAATTGTACGGTGGAGTTGAGTGTGCTTGATGCCCCGGATTTCGCAAGGCCAAAATTGCGACTTTCAATAGGTGTATATCCACTGCCCAAAAAACAAAATTGCCAACGCTGATTTCCGTTGGCAATTTTGCTTTTATTTTCTTCTTTTTTTCCGTTTCTGACGTTCTTTTGTTCGTGCAAATTTATCTTCGAACGAACGTTTTGACGAGCCTTTTCTTTTTTTCTGATGAAAAGCCCCCTGGAAAGTAGGATCGTCGATTTTGCGCTGACGGTCGATCTCGCGCAACATATCCTGGTTTTCTTTGAACTCCGATTCAACCACTTCTACCTCTTCGGGCAAATCCAGAAGCTGAATTTCCTGGCGCATCAAACTTTCAATCTTTTTCCAGTGCCACTCTGCCGATGGATCGATTAAAGTAATGGCATCGCCTTTATTTCCGGCGCGCGCAGTTCGTCCAATTCGGTGGATATAATCGTCGTAATCATTCGGCAAATCAAAGTTAATAACGTGGCTCACCTGGCTCACATCCATACCCCGCGCCGAAACATCGGTAGTGATTAATATCCGAACCTCACCACTTTTAAAGGCCTGGATGGAATTAATACGCGAGTTTTGTGCTTTGTTCGAATGGAGAATACGTTTTTCGCCTTCCGCTTTTCGCTGTACTACTTTGTAAACGCCCTCGGCATGTTCCTTCGTTTTTACAAAAATAACTACCCGCGTAAAATTTTCTTCGTCTTGAAGAAGATGCTTGATAAGATTAAGTTTTGTCCTGTAATTCGGAACCTTATAACACTTTTGTGTTACCAGCCCAACCGGAGTGGCCGATGGTGCTATTTCCAGTTTGTCGTAATGGTCGAGAAACTCTTCTGCCAGCGTTTCAATCTTTTCCGAGAAGGTAGCCGAAAACAACAGGTTTTGCCTGCGCGACGGAATGATTTCCTGAAGTTGTTTGATTTGAGGAATAAATCCCATGTCGAGCATACGGTCAGCTTCGTCGATAACCAGGTATTTTACCTTCTTTAGGCGCAGTGCACCGGCCTGGTACAAATCCCACATACGGCCCGGTGTAGCCACCAGAATATCAATACCCGGCTCCAGCAAAGCAGCATGTTTTGTCCAGCCAATGCCTCCAAATACCGCAGCATGACGTAACTCCGAATAACTTGTTAATTCTGCAATATCTTCTCCCACCTGAATGGATAGTTCGCGCGTAGGAACAAGAATTACAACACGCGGATCAACTCCTTCAGGCTTTTTTAAACGGCTAAGCAAGGGAAGCAGGTAAGCCGCCGTTTTTCCGGTTCCGGTTTGCGCCACACCAACAATGTTCACTCCCGAATTAATTTTCGGAATAGCTCTTTCCTGTATGGGTGTTGGCGTAGTAAACCCAATGTCATCCAGCGATTTTAATATCGATTTTGCAACTTTTAATTCTTCAAAAGTCTTCTTCATTCTATAAAATTTAGAAAACAACGTTTTCTGTTTGGGTGCAAAATTAGAAAATAAAGCCGACTTACCTCAATTTGTACATTTTACCGGGGAGCGCAAGTACAAGGTTTTTAAATTCAAGGTTGAGCAACATAGCAGAAATACGGCTTACAGGCAGTTTTATTTCGGCGGAAATCTGATCGATAAATAGTTCACCTTTTTCTTTTAACAGGTCAACTACTTTTTGTTCGTCAGGATTTAAATCGATAAA
Organism: uncultured Draconibacterium sp.; assembly: GCF_963674925.1. Lineage (NCBI taxonomy): Bacteria > Pseudomonadati > Bacteroidota > Bacteroidia > Marinilabiliales > Prolixibacteraceae > Draconibacterium > uncultured Draconibacterium sp. Next base: position 9,948 of record NZ_OY771647.1, on the reverse strand, counting down.
CAAACTCGACTGAATGGCGTCAACTTTATCTGTTTTTTCCCAGCCCATAAAGTATTCCAGGTCGTTGATGCCTTCAATTAAAGTAGCTCCGCTGTTTCTGATCAGCAGGTTACAGCCTTTCGAGTAAGTATCGCCCGCCCGGCCCGGGAAAGCAAAAACATCGCGGTTATACGATGAGGCAATATCGGCAGTAATCAGCGAGCCTCCTTTTTGGGCCGATTCCACCACAATTGTTGCATCGGCCAATCCGGCAATAATGCGGTTACGTTTAATAAAATTGGCCGGGTCTATTTTTGTATTGCTCGGAAAATCAGTAACAATTCCGCCGCATTCCTGCATTTTTTCTGCTGTTTGTTTGTGTATTGCCGGGTAAAGCGTATCGAGCCCATGAGCAATTACACCAACGGTAGGCAGCTTGTAGTTCAGGGCACATCGGTGGGCTTGTACATCAATGCCATAAGCCAAACCACTCACGATAAGAATTTTGTACTTCCGTTCGGCAAATTCGCGGCACAGATCATCAACGATTGACCTGCCGTATTCCGTGGCATTACGCGTGCCCACAATGCTGATTACCCGTTCGGCATCCAGATTCATATTGCCTTTGGTGTAAATAATAAGTGGCGCGTCAACACAGCTTTTTAATCTGCGCGGATACGTTACATCGGTATAAAAATGGATGTCTATTCCGTTTTTATCAATGTATTCCAGCTCTTTTTCAGCCTTGGGCAACACATTGTTTTTCTTTATCTGCCGGGCATAAGCTTCTCCAATTCCGGGAACTTTTGTTAGTGCTTTAGCCGATTGCGAAAAAACACCTTCGACACTGCCAATATAGGCAACCAGGTTACGGGCAAGAATACCTCCAATATTGGGAAGCATCGATAGTGCCACTTTGTATTTAAGGTCTTCGTTCATAAGTGCAGGGAGTTCAGGTTTAGGTTTTTATGATTGAATTTAGTGACTCCTGAATACGTTCGCGGTCTTCGATAGTTAATCCGGCTAAACTAACCGTCGGATATTCAGCAATTCCTCGATCGGTTTTTATTACGAGAGTTAAATCGGATAATTTACCAAAAAATGAACTCTCGAAGTTCGCCTTTCTTAAGCGGTACTTGGGGAATTCAATGGAATTATAGGCTTTTCCGGTAAAACTGATCACTTTGTAATAACGAAGAATAATTTTGTCTGCATCGTCGGAAAACTCGATGTATTGAAAATCGGCCACATGAAAATAAAGATACCATATGGAAAAAACGCCCACTCCGGCAAGTGCATACATAACATGGTCGAGCAAAAACAACGCCAGAATACCCAACGCAATTAGTATGGAAACCAGGAAGAATATTTTTTTGATCTTCGAAACCTTATCCGTGTTTTTTATTGTCATCGTTCGTTATTAAATATCTAAAACTATTACCGCGGGCACTCTTAAAAAAAGGCAATGCCATTTTTATTGTAACTTTATCGCAATTTAGCAGCTACTTATGGGAAATTCAAAGATTTACTCTAAAATAATTTACAGCCGAAAGTTGGAACAGGAACTGCAGGCTTATATCGATAACTATCCAAAGGGCAAGGTTTTTCTGGCTACCGAAGAAACCGTTGATAAACTTTGGGTAGCCAAACTGAATAGTTTTTTGGCCGAAAATGCCATTAAAAAAGTGGTGGTTCCGGCCGGAGAGAGCAATAAAAAGATTGGCTCGGTTGAAACCATCTGGCAGTTTTTGTCGGAAAACGAAGGCGACCGCAAATCGCTGTTGATTAATATTGGCGGAGGAATGCTTACCGATTTGGCGGGTTTTGCAGCCAGCACTTTTAAACGCGGTATCGATTTTCTTAACGTGCCAACAACCTTGCTTTCGCAGGTTGATGCATCGGTGGGTGGAAAAACCGGGTTTAATTTTAACGGTCTAAAAAACGAAATTGGCGTATTTAAAGAGCCGGTTGCCGTTGTTATTAACACTGATTTTCTGAAAACAATCGATCGCAACAATTTTATTTCGGGGTTTGCCGAAATGATCAAACACGGATTGATTCACAGTACGGAACACCTGGCCGAGCTTAAAGATTTTGACTTTGATACTATAGATTACGATCTGTTGCAGGAAATTATCCGCCACTCGGTGAATGTGAAAGAATATTTTGTAGCCAACGACTTAACTGAAAATAACATTCGTAAAGCACTGAATTTCGGGCATACGGTGGGCCATGCTTTTGAAAGTCTGGCCATGAAACAAAACCGGCCCATTCTGCATGGTTATGCCGTTGCTTATGCCATGATCGCCGAATTGTTCTTGTCGGTAAATAGGTGTGGTTTCCCGCAAACCGATTGCAATGAGCTGACCAAATGGATGTTGGATATTTACGGTAAGTTCGAAATTGAAGAATCAGATTTTGAAGCGTTATATCAATTAATGACGCACGACAAAAAGAACGAATCGGGACGAATTAATTTTACACTACTTCCAAAAGTTGGCGAAATTGCCATTAACCAAAATTGCAGCAAAGAACTGATTCTGGAAGCGCTTAAATTCTATAAAAGTCTGTGATCGACAGACCGAATTAACCTCATTATTACTTCTGACATGATCTACCAGGTAAAAACCGACATAAAAGAAATTAAGGGAACCATTAATCTTCCGGCATCAAAAAGTATCAGTAACCGGGCACTCATCATAAATGCTTTGAGTTACAGTCCGTATCCGATTCGAAATCTGTCGAACAGCGACGATACAAAAGTTCTGACGGCAGCATTGTTCTCCAACAGCAATAAATTCGATATCGGACATGCCGGTACAGCCATGCGATTTCTTACCGCTTTTCTGGCAAAAATTGTTGGCGAGTGGGAGATTACCGGATCGGAGCGCATGCAGCAACGTCCCATTGCAATTTTGGTAGATGCGCTAACCCAACTGGGAGCACAAATTAAATACCTGGGCAATGAAGGCTGTCCGCCACTGAAAATTTTAGGTTCGCATTTAAAAGGGCAAACCATTGAGTTGGATGGAAGTGTGTCAAGTCAGTATATTTCTGCACTTTTGCTAATTGCTCCAACCATTGAAAACGGACTGACCTTAAAGCTGAAAGGCAATATCACATCGCGCTCGTACATAAAGCTTACGCTGGAACTGATGGCAAAATTTGGCATTCAGTACCGCTGGGACGATAACGAGATTTTTGTGCCGGAGCAAAAATATTTTGCCCTCGATTTTACCTGCGAGGCCGACTGGTCGGGAGCTTCGTACTGGTACCAGATTATGGCGCTGGTTGACAATGGCGAAATTTTGTTGGAGAATCTTTTACTTGATAGTTTGCAGGGCGACGTTAATATTGCCTCGTGGTTTGAGCAGTTTGGTGTTACTTCAATACAAAAAACTGAGGGGGTTTTGTTAACAAAAAGCAAAAACCGACAGCCTGAGAAACTGGTACTTGATTTTATTGAAAACCCTGATGTGGCGCAAACCATGGCGTGTTTGTGTGTGGCTAAAAATATTCCGTTTCACTTTTCAGGTTTAAAAACGTTGAAGATTAAAGAAACCGATCGGATTGCCGCGTTACAAAACGAACTGGCGAAGTTTGGTATTCCTATCACCGAACCTGAACACGGAGAATTGGCCTGGGATGGAAGCGTTGATATGGAGCAACAGGAAGAAAATCCAATAATAAGAACTTATCACGATCATCGGATGGCACTGGCATTTGCCCCAATGGCTTTGGCCGGGTACAACATGCAGATTGATGATCCGATGGTGGTTACCAAATCGTACCCGGGTTTCTGGGAAGATCTCAACCAGGTGGGATTTTCGATTGTAGAGGATTAGAACGCCGGTGACGTTGATTGAGAAGATAATCGTTGATAAATCGCTGTGAAAATCATTTTTATCAGTGTCATCCGCGTTCAAATTTTATAATTTTATAAATATCTTCTTTTTATAAAGAATCCATGCCGGAATAAAATTAAAGCCAATAAACAGGGCGGCATACAAAAAGCTGCCCAGTTCCAAACTCCAGCCGGCATTTTCAAACATACTCATCCAATGATTATTTAAGCTGCTTCCGCCAAATTTCCAGGAGTAAAAGGGCAGGCGCCACACATCAGCCAGAACATAAACGGCAATGGCATTCGATCCAAATATAATTCCCGGTTTTGTAAAACGGGTTCGACCCAGAATATCAACAAAAAAGATGCTTGTGGCCAATACCATTCCGGCCAATCCCGAGGTAACCATCACAAACGAACTGGTCCAGATGTTTTTATTAATTGGGAAAATGTAATTCCAGAAAAAGCCGATTATAAAAGCAAAAAACGAGAAGGAGAAAAGGTAGATGACTTTTCGCTCAGCAGGTAGTTTGCTCAGCACCAAATGACCTGCCAGCATTCCGGTAATTCCGGTTGCAATAGCCGGAAGAGTACTGAGCAATCCTTCCGGATCCCAGGTTTCCTGCCATAAGTAACCGGGCAGAAATTTACTGTCGATCCAGGCAGCAATATTGGCACCGGGTTCCAACATTACTTTGCCGTAACCGGGTGTTGGTATAAATAGCATCACCAGCCAGTAAATTACCAGCAAAGCTCCGGCAACAATGGCCTGAGTTTTCCATTTCGAGTTCAGGAATAAAAAGGCACAGGCTAAAAATACAATGGCAATTCGTTGAAGAACGCCGGCAATCCGCACATCTTCAAAACTAAAGCTGGGGAATAACCAAAGTAAAATACCAACCGCAAATATTTTTAGTGAGCGAAATACGATTTTTCGGTACATCGGGCCTTTGGCAACACCGGCGTTCAAACGTTTGGTATAGGCCAATGCAATCGATACTCCAACGATAAATATGAAAAAGGGAAATATCAGGTCGGTTGGTGTTAATCCGTTCCAGCTGGCGTGTTCCAGCGGCGGATAAATGTGGCCCCAGGTAGCCGGATTGTTAACCATGATCATTGCGGCAATTGTAAATCCACGGAAGGCGTCAAGCGAAATAAGTCTTTTAAATTCAGCCATTTTGTTTATTTGGTTTAGTAAAATATTCTAATAGACTCAAAATTGTTTTTAAAAATATTAGAAAGTCAAACTTAGCAAAAATATTGTGATGAAAAGATGGCAGTTTAAAATTATTCGGGGAACTCAAAAAATTGAGAACGAGGCTTGATTCGAATTTTCTCCTTCTGTCATGAGGAGTACCCGGCTGTGCAGGGTGAGGTGGTTTCTAAAAGATGTTGTTGATCGTATTAACTGAAGTTTTTTATTTCCTTTTCTTCTGAAAAAACTCCTGCAATAATTCTGCACATTCGGTTTCAAAAATACCGCCAACAATTTCTGTTTTGGGGTGAAGTGCTTTGGCTGCAAACTTTTTAAAACCACGTTTTTCGTCGGAGGCGCCATAAACGATTTTGCCAATTTGCGACCAACCCAATGCTCCGGCACACATTACACAAGGCTCCAGTGTTACATAAAGCGTGCAGTCATTCAGGTATTTTCCGCCCAATAAGTTAGCTGCTGCAGTAATGGCCTGCATCTCGGCATGCGCGGTTACATCATTCAATGTTTCGGTTAGGTTGTGGGCGCGTGCAATTATCTTTCCTTTTGATACCACCACGGCTCCAACCGGAATTTCGCCTTCGTCAAAAGCCTGAACAGCTTCTGCAAAGGCTTTTTTCATAAAATATTCGTCGTTAAACGGTTCAATCATAATCAAGAAATATTACTGCGAAGTAAATAAATCTTTATGGTACTTCGTGTGTGCGTGGAGGAACTTTGTGTTATTTTTTTGGATATATTGGTTGTGCTATCCATTCAATTTTATCTGTCAGTCATACATTCAGTGTCTATTTTAACAGATGAAGAATTATAGCTGGGATTAGTAGAGTACATTATCCCAATGTATGGACTACCTGGTTCGAAAAAGTAACTTATGCGATTATCCCGGTGTGAACCATGCCTAACTATTACATTGCTCTTTTCGCTTAAAATTAACGATCCATAAACTGAACGTTTTGAAGATGGGGAATCCTCACTGGACGGAACGAAATAGAATGTGGAACATGACGAGAACAGAAACAGGATTACGATTGAAGCTAAGGTTTTCATAGTGTTGTTTTTTCAGGATTATTCAAATTTCATTCCACAAAAAATGACACCGTTTTGCGAACCACCTAATGAAAATGAATCAAAACGAAATATTCTCCTAATTAAAACCTCTTAACTCCAATAACAGTACTAAATGTCAGATATAATTGCCAAAATATCATTATTTTCGCACCCTGAATAATATTGCAAGAAAACGTAAGTGTCTGATAAGAAAAGGGCAAATTCAAGGCTTGCGAAGACCGAAAAAACGGAGTTTACTGATGTAATCGAGTATTTTTCGGGCAAGCATAACGCCGAAGTTGGGCTTTTGTTGCAGACATTAAATAAAAGAAAGATATCATGTACAGAACACATACTTGTGGCGAACTTCGAATTGAGAATGCAGGAAATGAAGTAACTCTGGCCGGTTGGGTGCAACGCGTCCGCGACCTGGGAGCCATGACTTTTGTAGACTTACGCGACCGTTACGGCATAACACAGCTGGTGGTTGACGAGAATACTGATAAAGCGGTTGCCGATGCAATTGAGGAACTGGGACGCGAATTTGTAATCCAGGCAACGGGAACGGTTCGTGAGCGTCAGAGCAAAAACAAAAATATACCAACAGGTGAAGTGGAAATCGCTTTGTCGGAAATTAAAGTGTTAAGCCCGGCAGAACTTCCGCCGTTTACCATTCAGGACGATACCGATGGTGGCGACGATTTGCGGATGAAATACCGTTACCTCGATTTGCGCCGCGATGTAGTACGTGAAAACCTGGTGTTACGCTCGAAAATGGCTCATGCCGTTCGTAATTACCTGAACTCAAAAGATTTTATCGAAACTGAAACGCCTGTATTAATTAAATCGACTCCTGAAGGAGCTCGCGATTTTATTGTGCCATCGCGAATGAACGAAGGCCAGTTCTATGCCTTGCCTCAGTCGCCGCAAACCTTCAAGCAGCTATTGATGATTGCCGGTTTCGACCGCTATTACCAGATTGTAAAATGTTTCCGCGACGAAGACCTGCGTGCTGACCGTCAGCCGGAGTTTACACAAATCGACTGCGAGATGTCGTTTGTGGAGCAGAAAGATGTGCTGGAAATGTTTGAAGGATTAACCCGCCACATGTTCAAAGAAACACTGAACGTTGAGGTAGATGAATTCCCGTGGATGCCTTATGCTGAAGCGATGGAGAAATACGGATCGGACAAACCCGATACCCGTTTCGAAATGCTGATCAACGATATTACCGAAACCGTAAAAGGAAAAGATTTTGTGGTGTTCGACTCGGCAGAATACATTGGTGCCATTTGTGCCAAAGGATGTGCTGAATATACACGTAAACAACTCGACGGTCTTACGAACTGGGTGAAACGCCCGCAAATTGGTGCCAAAGGTTTGGTTTATGTGAAATGTAACGAAGACGGTTCATTCAAATCGTCGGTAGATAAATTTTACTCGCAGGAAGACCTGAAAGTCTGGGCAGAAAAAACAGGAGCCGAAGCCGGGGATCTGATCCTGGTAATGAGCGGCGACAAAAAACACATGTTGGATGCACTTGGCGAGTTGCGCCTGGAAATGGGTAAACAACTTGGCCTGCGCGACAAAAATGTATTTAAACCTTTGTGGGTTGTCGACTTCCCGTTGTTGGAATGGGACGAAGAATCAAAACGTTTTTACGCGATGCACCACCCCTTCACTTCTCCAAAACCTGAGGATATTGAACTAATGGATACCGATCCGGGTAAAGTACGTGCCAATGCCTACGATCTTGTTATTAACGGTGTTGAAATTGGCGGTGGTTCGGTACGTATCTTCGATTCGGAATTGCAATCGAAAATGTTCAGCCTGCTTGGTTTTACAAAAGAAGAGGCTGAAGCACAATTTGGCTTCCTGATGAAAGCCTTTAAATATGGTGCGCCGCCACATGCCGGAATTGCGTTTGGTTTCGATCGTCTGGTTTCGTTATTCGCCGGATTGGATACGATTCGCGACGTTATTGCGTTCCCGAAAAACAATGCGGGCCGCGATGTAATGATCGATTCGCCATCGGCAGTTGCCGAAGCTCAGTTAGAAGAATTAAATCTGAAACTGGATTTAAAAGAAAAGAAGTAATTTCTACCACATACAATTTATTTAAAGGAGCCTTTTCGGGCTCCTTTTTTGTTGAAACCGTTAAATCTCACTAAGAATATCAAAAGTTTGTATTGGTGATTGAACTTCCGGTTAATTTTGCACGAAAATCAAAAAACAGACAGCCAACCTTGACTGAGAAAATTATGCATAAAATATTACGAAAAAGAATCCTGAATCCTGCCGTTGAGGAAATCGTTGTAGAAGCGCCTTACGTGGCCAGGAAATGCCAACCCGGACAATTCATTATCATTATTGTTGAAAAGGGTGGCGAGCGTATCCCGCTTACGATTGCCGATTATAACCGCGAGGAGCAGTCGGTAACAATGATTTACCAGGTTGTGGGGCACTCAACACAGTTACTTCAGCAAAAAAACGTGGGAGATTATATTTCTGATGTTGCCGGCCCGCTTGGTTTGCCTTGTGTCGATCATAAACCGAAAAAAGTGCTTGGTATCGGCGGAGGTGTTGGAGCAGCTCCTTTGTATCCTCAAATTAAAATGCATGCCGGAAATGATGCCGAAATTGATGTTGTTTTAGGTGGCCGAAGTGCCGAATTTGTAATTCTACAGGAAGAATTCTCTAACCAGGCGAAGAACGTATTCGTAGCCACCGATGATGGAAGTCTCGGAACAAAGGGCTTCGTTACCAACATCGTTCAGAAATTATTGGAAGAAGGAAATCATTACGATGAAATCATTGCGATTGGTCCTATTCCGATGATGAAAGCGATGGTTAATGTAGTAAAACCGTTTAATATTCCGATATCGGTTTCGCTTAATCCTTTGATGGTAGATGGTACCGGAATGTGTGGCGGTTGCCGTGTTTCCATTGCCGGAAAAACAAAATTTGCATGCGTTGACGGTCCCGATTTTAATGGTTACGAGGTGGATTTCGATGAAATTACCAGTCGCCAGGGAATGTACAAGGAGCAGGAAAAGGGGCATCACTGCCGAATTGGCTTATCGGGAGAAAATAACAAAGCAGCAAAGCCTGCAACGCCAATTGCTCCCCAAATGAAGGGGAAGTTTAATATGCAGCCGCTAAGAACGCCAATGCCGGAGCTTGACCCGGTTGAACGAAGTAAATCGTTTGGCGAGGTGGCAATGGGTTATTCAGTGGAAGAGGCGATGAACGAAGCCAAACGTTGCATTCAGTGTAAACGACCTTCGTGTGTAAGCGGTTGCCCGGTAAATGTGCATATCCCTGAGTTTATCGGTCATATTGCACAAGGAGATTTTCAGGAAGCCTACAAAAGCATAAAATCATATAATAGTCTGCCAGCAGTTTGTGGTCGGGTGTGCCCGCAGGAAAACCAGTGCGAAGCGATTTGTGTTCGCGGTAAAAAGGATGAACCAGTGGCTATAGGTCGTTTGGAACGTTTTATTGCCGATTATGCACGTGAAAATAACTTTGAAGAAGAACTTCCGCAACATAACTCGGGTAGGAAAGTGGCTGTAATTGGTGCCGGACCTGCCGGAATTGCCTGTGCAGGCGAACTGGCAAAAAAGGGTCACGAAGTGGTTGTTTTCGAGGCACTTCACACGCCCGGCGGAGTGTTGATGTATGGTATTCCTGAGTTTCGCTTACCCAAACAAATCGTGCGCGAAGAAATTGATTCCATCAAAAAAATGGGTGTTAAAATTGAGAAAAACGTAATCGTAGGAAAATCGCTAACGTGGAAGATCTGAAAGAAGATGGTTTTGAAGCCATATTTATTTCAACCGGTGCCGGATTACCACGA
>NZ_OY771646.1 GCF_963674925.1 uncultured Draconibacterium sp. | reverse complement strand
CGGAAGATATTTTTTTACGCCCAAAAAAGCGGGTGCACAAACTGCCGAAGCTAACTTAAATGCCGGTTTGGCAGCTGCACAGCAAATTGTCGATTTCTTTGAAAACGGAGATAATACGCACCAGGTGAATAAGGAAAAATAGTGAGTGAGTAATTTGGTGAATGAGTGATTGAGGAGAAGAAGTTGGTCGGTAAAAGTGCTTTGTATTTTGTAACTTTTATGATCATTCTTAAATTCAATTATTATGAAAAATTATCCTCATTCCAGTTTCTTTGATTTCGAATCGTTGGAGTTGTACAAAAAATCACTCGATTTCACTGATTTTGTTTACGATTTAATAATCCGGTTTCCCAAAGAAGAAAGGTTTGAATTAGGAAGCCAATTGAACCGGGCAGCCACTTCAATTTCACTAAATATTGCGGAAGGATATGGTGAGAGTATTCCGTTGTCTTTAAGATATTTGCGCATTGTACGTGGCTCAATTCGCGAATGTTTAGCTTGTTCAACAATAGCCTTCAGAAGAAATTACATTGATGAACAGAAATATATGGAGTCAAGAACTTACCTTACCGAATTATCGAAATTAGCGGCCGGATACAAGAAATTTTTAAATAGGAAACTGAATAAATAACTACTTTTGTCTCAAAATCTGTGTTTGGGTAACAAGGTGCAGCTTACGCATTTACTCAATTACTCATTAACACATTAACTGTAGAAATTAACATGGCGATTATAAAACCATTCAAAGGACTTCGTCCTCAAAAAGAAATTGTTGAAGAACTGGCATGTCTTCCTTACGACGTGATGAATTCGGAAGAAGCAGCTGTAATGGCTGAAGGAAAAGAGAAATCGTTACTTCGAATTACAAAAGCCGAAATTGAATGCCCGGAAGTGGAAGATATTCACTCCGAAACGGTGTATAATAAAGCCGTTGAAAATTTTAAAGCTTTTCAGGAAAAAGGTTGGCTGCAAAGCGATGCTGAGGCCAAATATTATATTTATGCACAAACCATGAATGGTGTTACCCAATACGGAATTGTAGGTGCCGCAGCTTGTGCCGATTACGAAAACGGCATTATTAAAAAGCACGAACTTACCCGTCCGGAAAAAGAGGAAGACCGCATGGTTTTAACGCGTTATTTGAATGCCAACATCGAACCGGTATTTTTTGCCTACAAAGCCGTGGCTGAAATTGACGCCATTGTTGAGAACATTGTAAAAAGCAAAGCTGCCGATTACGACTTTACTGCCGAAGATGGATTTGGTCACCATTTCTGGACCATCGACGATGCCGAAACAAATGCAAAACTGGAGCAACTTTTTGAAGAGAAAGTTCCGTTTACTTATGTTGCCGACGGTCATCACCGAACAGCCGCTGCTGCGAGAATTGGTGCCGAAAAAACAGCGCAGAATTCAAATCATACAGGCGATGAGGAGTACAACTATTTTATGGCTGTGCATTTCCCTGATAACCAATTGCAGATTATCGATTACAACCGAGTAGTAACCGACTTGAATGGTTTGTCGGAAATTGATTTCCTTGCTGAGCTTTCGAAAGGTTTCGATGTGGAGAACATGGGAACTGAGATTTTTAAACCATCGGCATTGCACGAGTTTAGCCTTTATATGGCCGGAAGCTGGTACAAATTAACAGCCAAAGAAGGAACTTACGACGATAACGACCCAATTGGAATTCTGGATGTAACTATTCTTTCTAACCAGGTGCTTGATCCGATCCTTGATATTAAAGATTTGCGCACCTCAAAACGTATCGATTTTGTTGGAGGTATTCGTGGTTTGGCTGAGCTGAAACGCCGTGTTGATTCGGGCGAAATGAAAGCAGCTTTTGCACTGTACCCGGTTTCCATGCAGCAACTGATTAACATTGCCGACAGTGGAAATATTATGCCACCAAAAACTACCTGGTTCGAACCAAAATTGCGCTCAGGTTTGGTGATTCATAAATTAGATTAAACATTAAAAGTCGAAGGATGTCATCTTTCAAAAAGATGACATCCTTACTGGGGACTAAAAAATATTATATCCCGGTTTGTCACTCGACAGATCGGGATTTTTTTATGCCTGTCATTCTTCAAACACCAAAAATTCCCTAACTTCAAAAGCTAAATAAGTATAAACCAGTAATTCGTAGAAGATTGTTTAACCCCGTCCTTTAGGGCAGGGAATAATGAAGACAGAACCTAAAGAATTTATGAAGAATTTTGTACTTTGGATGTTATAAAATTCTTCATAAATCCGGGCTTGTCACACGGCTTTAAAACTTCCGCCCTAAAGGACGGAGTTAGTAAAACATCTTTGATGAGACTGAAAGAAAACAACAGCAATGGACATTGACAATATATCTCTATCTACCATTTACAAAAAGCGTAAAAACGACCGCGATATTTTCCAGGAATTAATGCCCACCAAAGTAAAAGAAGTGCTGCTGGTGGCTACGCTTTACGACTCGTATTCCATTGTGCGCGAAGGGCAGTTCAGCGATAAAATATTTGGCGAATACCTTCAACTGAACTTGTATGCCGCACCGCGTTTTACCAGTGTGCATACCAAGGAAGAGGCTTTGCTGATTTTGGAACATCGCGATTTCGATTTGATAATTGTGATGGCCGGCATGGACAAAAATACACCGGTTGAAACAGCTCGAGCCATCCGGAATGTGCGGCCCAAAGTGCCTTTGTTGTTGTTGGTAAATAACAATGCCGATCTGCGTTTCTTTCAGGCCGAGCGCCGAAAGCTCGATTTTATCGACCGCATTTTTGTGTGGAACGGGAACTCGAATGTTTTTATGGCCATGATCAAATACATCGAGGACAAAAGCAATGTGGCCCGCGATACACAAAATGGTAGCGTTCGGATAATTTTGTTGGTGGAAGACAGTATTCAATATTATTCGCGGTACCTGCCAATGCTTTACACCACGGTAATGACCCAAACGCAGGTTTTGGTGAATGAAGATGCCGCTGATGAACTGCATAAAATTCTACGGATGCGGGCCCGGCCAAAAGTAATTCTGGCCGACAACTACGAGGAAGCAGTGAAATTTATAAACAGCTACCGGCGGTACATGCTGTGTGTAATTTCTGATGTGAAATTTGAAAAGGGTGGCGTGGAAGACGAAGACGCCGGTATCGATCTGCTGAAGTTTACACAATCCACACGAAAATTTCCTATTCCCTTATTGCTGCAATCGCACGACATTTCCAATGCTCAACGCGCAAAAGAGGTGGGTGCCGATTTTATCAATAAAAACTCGGAGAGCCTGTCGATGGATATTTTCAATTTCCTGTACCGGCGGTTGGGCTTCGGAAACTTTGTTTTTAAAGGCATGGATGGTTTGCCCATTGCGCAGGCAAAAAACCTGGTCGAGTTTCAGGAGAAATTCAGAGATATTCCCGAAGAATCGTTGCAATATCACGGAAGCCGAAACTCTTTTTCCACCTGGCTAATGGCGCGTGGCGAAATTAACCTGGCTGAATTGCTGATGCCGATTCAAATGTCGGATTTTGATTCACCTGAAGAACTGCGGCAGTTTTGCCTCGACAGTTTTAAAAAAGTGCGCTTCGAACGTTTGCGTGGTACCATTGTAAATTTCGACTCGGAGTTTGTGTCGTCGAGCCGGTTTATTGTGCGTATGGCAAAAGGTTCGCTTGGCGGAAAGGGGAGAGGTATTGCTTTTATCTGCAATTTTATCGAGAACATCGACTTTTCGAAACTGATCCCTGAAATGAATATCCGTATTCCTTCAACATCGGTAATTGGAGCGCTGGAGTTTGATAAGTTTATTGAGACCAATAACCTTTACGACGATATTTACTCGTTTAACGATTATAGCGCCATCCGAAAACATTTCCTGGAGTCGGAATTCGACGATAAAATAAGGAAAAGGCTGATCGAATACCTTAAAAAGATAAAAAGACCGCTGGCAGTGCGCTCGTCGGGATTGTTTGAAGATTCGTTGCTGCAACCCTTCTCGGGAGTTTATGCCACTTACCTTATTCCGAATAATCATCCTGATTTGGAGGTGCGTTACCAACACCTTGAGATGGCCATCAAGCTGGTTTACTCCAGTATTTTTACCGAGTCGGCACAGGCGTATTTCGATGCGGTAAACTATAAAATTGAAGAGGAAAAAATGGCGGTGGTCATTCAGGAAGTGATTGGCCACGAGTACAACGATAAATATTACCCTACACTTTCGGGAGTGGCGCAGTCGTACAATTATTACCCCATTGCTTACATGGAGCCCGACGACGGTTTTTCGGTAGCTGCCGTTGGCCTCGGAATGTATGTTGTTGGTGGAGAGAATGCATTCCGGTTCTGTCCGAAATATCCAAACCTGAATGCTTCGTCGTTAAAAGATCAGTTGCGCGATACGCAGAAACAGTTTTATGCCATCGATCTTTCAAATCCTGACTTTGATTTGGCAAGCGACGGCGAAGATGCAGCCATAAAAAAATACCGCATAAAAGAAGCCGAAAAAGACGGAACGCTGGAGCATTCGGCATCAACGTATCTGATCGAAAATGACGATCTGATACCGGGAATTCAGGGACCCGGACCAAAAGTGATTGATTTTGCCAATATATTAAAGTACAATCATTTGCCGCTTGCCGATGTGCTGCAGCTGCTGCTAAAACTGTTTAAGGAAGCCATGGGATCGCCGGTGGAGATTGAATATGCCCTGGATCTGGAGCCGGCAGAAAATGGCAAACCAACGCTTTATTTATTACAGATTAAACCGCTAATCCGCATCGAGGAACAGGTGGAAGTGGATATTGAAATGGTGGATGAAGACAAAGTTTTTATGTATGCCGAACACGGAATGGGCAATGGTAAAATAAAAGACATTCACGATGTGGTTTTTGTCGATCCGGATAAGTTTGATAAGATGAAAACCAAACAAATGGCGCAGGAGATCAGTAAATTAAACGATTGGTTTGAAAAAGAGGACCGCCCGTATATTCTCATCGGGCCGGGGCGCTGGGGCTCGCGCGATCCGTACACCGGAATACCGGTGTTGTGGGCAAACATCTCGAAAGCTAAAATAATTGTAGAAATGGGCTTGCCCGATTTTCCGCTTGATGCTTCGCTGGGCTCGCACTTTTTCCACAATGTAACGTCAATGAATGTGGGCTACTTTTCGGTGCCGCATAATTCGCGTAAGGCAAAACTAAAAATGGAGGCTTTGAAAAAGCAGGAAGTACTTCGGGAAACCGAATTTATTAAACATGTGCACTTTGATAAACCGCTTACCATTTTAATGAACGGACGCGACCGGCGTGTTTTGATTCATTGCTGACGGTAAACTTTATACCGGGCGACATACCTCTTTAACGTACCAATTGCGGGAGATGAATGGGTTTTCGTTTCGCAAAAAATATTTTAGCGGCCCGGAATATTCAAATCTTTTCCTGTATATATTTGGGGACTAATTTTTTGATTTTATGAATATAGTGCGCAAAGTCCGTGTTGTTGAAAAATTATTCAAAACACTGGAAAAAGATATCCTGAAATTACAGGAAAAAACGGGGCTGCATTGTGCCGATAATTGTATTAAATGCTGCACCACTTCTAATATTACTGCTTCGGCTCTTGAGTTTTATCCATTAGCCTATTATTTGCATAAGCACAATTTGGCGGATAGTGTGCTTGCGAATATCGATCAGATAAACGACCCGAAAATTTGCCCGGTCTTAAATTATATGTCAACCGAAAACAGGCGCGCAGGCTGTATGTTTTACGAGCAACGAGGATTAATATGCCGCTTGTTCTCGTATAATTACCGTACCGATAAACACGGCACACGGCTTATTGCGGCATGTAAAACGATAAATGAGGAACAGGCAGTATTGGTTGCAAAAGCGAATCGAATTTTGCTGAAAAAACCATTGGGACCCAAGGCTACAGCTTATTATCAGCGTTTGCAGTTTATCGATTTTAAAGAAGCCCAGAAACAATATCCGATTGGTGAAGCTATTCGGATTGCTGTTGAATCAGTAGTAACTTATTTCCATTACAGCGGAAAAAAGGTGGTATAGGAGCTTCGATAGGGTAGTTATTATTTTAATTCTAATTCTTTAAAAGTTTCCAGTATATCATTGCTTATCAATAAAGGAAAAACTTTAATACATTTATCTATAATAGGTTTACAAATTGACTTATTTATTCTAATTGAATTCAAGTCGTATAGCCCTTTTAAGATTGCAGCTTCTAATAAATGCCCTTTTGTTAAAAAGTACCAATTGGGAATTTTTATTTTCAAATTATTTACTGTTTTGTATTCTATGATTTCTTCACTATTTATCGCTGGGATATTGGGCTTTATTTTGCTAATTATGTTGTCAATGATATTCTGTAGTTTTCCTAATTCGATATTTTGAAAATTTATGAATTTGTCATTTGCGTCAAAACCAAACTCAACTTTTTTAGAGTCACATTCTAGTAAAACAGTAAATGCTAAAAATATTGGGTCTAAGATATAATTCTCAATACTATATCGTTTTTTTTGTCCTAAAATCGAAACCTTATCATTGCCATTATTTTTATTATCATAATCAATTAAACCTAATGCAGTATTGTTTCCACTATCAGTAAGTCGATTAACAATTTTTTTTACATAGTCACAACCGCCATTTTCATCCCCAAGGGATTTATTCTCACTCATTGTTATGAATTCAAGATGTATATCTTTATTTAATAAATTTTCATTCTTTAATTCTGAATATACAACTTCATAAAAATCTTTATCTAGCGTTGATTCTACAAATACTTGTTTTCTATTTTCAAAATAGATACTTAAATTATCTAATCCATAAGTTAAGCTTTTAATAGCCTCTGATTTTTCTTCCTTTATCAGATGTCCTAAATTCCTGTCCATTCTATAAATTGATAATTCAGGACTTAGTGCAATTGTTGAGGGAGAATGAGTAGTAAGTATTACTTTGACCTTTTTTTCTTTAACGAAAACATTCTGCAAAACATCAAGCATTTGTTTAGTCATAGAAGGATGTAATGAAGAATCAGGCTCATCGAATAAAATAACTTCAGGAAATGTTGTGTGATTTTTTGAATTATATAGAGCAAGAATAAGTGACATTATTGTTTTCTCACCTGACGATAACCCTGCAATATCAATAATATTACCATTCTCAGTATCCACTAATTTAGCTTCTAGTTTTATTACTTTATTATCTAAATCAGGAGGAGTTAATCTGTATTTAAATTTAGCCTCTTCTAACATTTCGTTGAACACATCCCATGGTGTCTCTTGAACTTCTATTGCTAAGTCAAGTTTGCATTTATGTTTTAGATATAGTAATGTCAGATTAGCAGAAAATAAGTTATTGTTTGAGATTGGCATATGAATTACACATTCTTCAGGAAATGTTCCTTCATATTTTTTTTCTTTTTTAGAATAAATTAATTCGAATAAGTTAATATCTGATTGACTTATATTGGGATTATAATTTCTAACATTATTGTTATTTATACCAATATCTAATTTGTATCTGGTTGTAAGTTCACCTGCATTTATTTTTTTCTCCGGATTTATTCTTTTTAAGTTAAGGAAACTATGGTATTTCATTGGTAATTTCCCATAATTATTCACAAAATAGTTTGCATCAATCCTATTTCCTAAATTTACTTCACTGCCTTGAACAGGAACATAATTTATATTTGACAACAATTTCCCATTATCGAATATTTCTGCAATAAATTGGTGTCCATCTGGCTGAGGCTCCATCATTTCCGGAGTCATATCATACATTCCCCTTGATAAAGCATTTAGTAACTGTGTTTTCCCTGAACCATTCTCACCCGTTATTACAACAAAATCAGGTAGATCGTCTACAGATGACTTTTTTAAAATTTTACTTGTGTTATTTATCTTTATTCTCATTGAATATATTTTATCTGGTTGTAGGAGCAGTTGGATTAATTACAGCTAACGTATCTGCATGTTGCAATGCAATTATTTCTTATTATAGTGCACTTCTGTAATGAGCTTTTACTCTTGGTGTTAATGCCTTCGGAAAGGGCGGTTTGGTTTTTTGTTTTGTGCAGAGTAAGGTTCAATGTATTCGGCAATTTTGGTTTTTAGTGCATTAAATATAATTGTTTTTTTGTAATAATTAAAAACCCGTTTGGTGGCTTAAACAAAAGTTTAAAGCAAAAAGCAATTCTGAGGCTTAAACTTTTGTTTAAAGGCTGGCGGAGCTCCGGTGAGCGCTTAAACGTTTGTTTATTTGCTTCCGGTGTTCCTTTGGGCGCTTAAACGTTAGTTTAAAAGGCGTCGGGCGTTCCTTTCAAGGCTTAAACGTTAGTTTAAACCTCGTCGGGTGTTCCTTTTGGGCTTTAAACTTTTGTTTAAAGGGAGAAAGTTAATTCCGGGGCTTAAAACTTTTCGGTATGTGGCAAAGATTGTTTCATATGTTCAATAACATGCGGTTAAAGGCTTGATATTTAGTCCTGGTTGCCGTAAATTGCTAATGCTAATTGCCCGGGTAACTCAAAAAATCATTATAATCAATCCCTCTGCAAGCAGCCCAAATAATACAAATACTAATGTAAAATCTAAAACCATGATCGAAAAAATTATTGTTAACAGCCGCACAACTGAAATTCACGGAACTACACGTTTACTTATTAATGCTTTCCAGCAATCGGGATTAACCGAAGACCTCACCCTTTCGCAGTTATTTACAGCTATTAATGACAAAAATACGCTCCTTGGCGATGCCATCGACCGCTCGAAAGCACAAAGTATACTTGCCGACAAGGATGATATCCGCGATGCTGCCGACCGGGCAGTGGGGTACCTGATTAAAGGTTACACCTATCACCCCGACGAAACGATTCGAAATGCAGCGCTGGTAGTTGAGGCCGTATTTAATAAATATGGATTTTCGGTAATCGACGAAAGTTATGTAACCGAGTCGTCGCACCTGGTATCGATGCTGGGCGACTTTGCTGCCCCAAAAGTTCAGGCGGCCATTGCGCTGCTGTCGGGCGTGCCCGAAAATATTGCCAGCCTGCAGGCTGCACAAACCGATTTTGAGAACACCCAAACTCAATATGCCGAAGAGCTGGCCGAAGAAAACAATCAGTTAAATGCCTCCACATTAAAAAAAGAAGTAGCTGCCCTGATAAACGACGACCTGGTGGTATTTTTACGTTCTGCCGAACGTTTTCAGGCGGAAACCTACGGTGCATTTGCCGCTACAGTTGCTAAAATTATTGCCGACAATAACGACGCTGTCCTCAAACGCCGGAAGAAGGATGATTCGGAGGATTAATACATAAATTTTGGTTTTAAAAATTACAAGGGGATGTTGCCATGTGCACATCCCTTTTTTTTGCAGAGGATTTAGATGGCTTCGAATCTCGTCCTCCTTTTTTAAAAGGAGGTGTCCGACACAGTCGGGCGGAGGATTTGAGCTTGCAACAAGGCAATTTAACCGCAAAAATACAATCCCCCTTTAATTCCCCCTTCGCCAAGGGGGACTAAACAGCCGCGTCCTCCTTTTTTTTAAAGGAGGTGTCCCGATGTTTCAATCGGCAAAGGCACTTCGCCAAAGGGGACGGCGCTCCGTCAATTCCCGGCAGCTGGAGATTCCCCGTAATGTATGTTTTTATGCTCTTTTTTACCGCGATTAACATTCTCTTAACCCTCCGGCAAGTCGGATAAACTTTTTTGTGCTAAAAAATAGTTCTCAGACTCCCTGATAACAGGCACTTTCTGCGATTTTTTCATTCAGTTTTTCATGAAAGTAGCCCAAAATATTTCAAACCGTTAACGTTAACGGAAGGCTTTTAAAACTTATATTTGCCCACTCAAAAAGAAAAAAAAGTGCTAATCACACCTGAAAGAGGTTATAGATTTTAAAAGATGAAGAAATTAAATCGTACGAATGCAACTGAAACCAGTAGTTACCCAACACGCATACTTCAGTTTGGAGAAGGAAATTTTTTACGTGCTTTTACCGACTGGATCGTTGATAAAATGAACAAAGAGATCGGTTTTAACGCCGGTGTTGATGTGGTTCAGCCGCTGCCAAACGGTATGGTAGATATGCTGAACGATCAGGACGGGCTTTACCACGTTTACCTGAAAGGGATTAAAAACGGAAAGCCGGTAACCGAATTTTCGCTGATTGACTGTATCAATAAAGGAATTAATCCATACAGCGAGTTTGAATCGTACAAAGAAAGTATTCTGAATCCCGATCTTCGTTTTGTGTTTTCGAATACTACCGAAGCCGGCATCAGCTGGGAAGAAAGCGATACGCTGGATATGGCTCCACAGAATTCGTTTCCGGCAAAAGTGGCTGCCATGTTATACATGCGCTACAACGAATTTAATGGCGACAAATCAAAAGGTTTGATCTTTTTTGCCTGCGAGCTGATCGACCGTAATGGCGATATACTCAAGAAATTTGTATTGCAGCATGCCGAAAAATGGAATCTTGGCGACGATTTTATCAACTGGGTGAACGAAGCCTGTTGTTTCTGTAGCACACTGGTTGATCGTATTGTACCGGGCTTCCCACGCGATGAGATCAAAGAAATTCAGGAGGAGCTGGGTTACGAAGATAACCTGGTTGTTGTGGGCGAATATTTCCACCTGTGGGTAATTGAAGCGCCGGAATGGGTGCAAGACGAATTTCCTGCGGAAAAAGCCGGCCTGGAAGTGAAGTTTGTAAAAGATATGAAACGTTTCCGCGAGCAAAAAGTACAGGTGCTGAACGGTTGCCACACCGGAAGTTACGCGGTGTCGTACCTTAGCGGAATTGAAACCGTGCGCGATGCCTACGAAAACCTTGAGGTGGGTAGTTTTATGAAGGAACTGGTTTACGACGAGGTATTGACGGTTCTGGATGGAACAGAAAAGGAACTGAAGAAATTTGCCAACAAGATTTTGGAGCGTTTTGCCAATCCGTTTATTCGTCACCAGTGGCAAAGTATTGCCTTAAACGCCATGTCGAAATGGGAAACACGGAACCTGCCTTCACTGATTAACTTCGAACAAAAACACGGCATGTTGCCACAAAAGCTGGTGTTCTCGCTGGCTGCCATGATCGCTTATTTTAAAGGCGAGGCCAATGGTGAAGCCTACAATGTTCAGGATGATGAGTGGATCGTTGATTTCTACAAAGAAGCCTGGGCTGAATGCGACGGTCGTCCGATTTCAATCTACAATTTGTGCGAAAAAGTATTAAGCCTTGATAAAGTTTGGAAACAAAACCTGAATGATATTCCAAACCTGACGATTACCGTTAGTCACTACCTGTTCCTGATTACGCAGGTGGGCATGAAAAAAGCGGTTAAAGCGGTGTTGAGCGAAGACAATCCGCTGATGCAGATAACCATTGATAAAATGAGCAATTAAACAATGTCTTTCTCGCTGATTTCGCTGAAATTAATTAAAAACGTATCTGCGTTTTCCGCGAAATCTGCGAGAAACTTTTAAAAAACAGAAATGGCAGACTACATAAAAATAAATCCAACCGACAATGTGATCATCGCCTTAAAAGATTTTTCGGCAGGTGAAATCATTAAGGTTGACGGACAGGAACTGACGGTTGTTGGTGATGTTCCGAAAGGCCACAAAATGGCACTCACTGCAATTGCCGAAAACGAAGATATTATCAAATATGGTGCGCCGATTGGTCATGCTACACAAGCCATCGAAGCCGGAGAACACATACATGTTCAGAATCTGAAAACAAATCTTTCGGGCACCATCAATTATTCGTTCGATCAGAAATTGAACGAACTGGCGGTTGCTGAACGAGAGCTTACTTTCGAGGGCTATAAACGTGACAACGGAAAAGTGGGAATCCGTAACGAACTGTGGATTGTGCCAACAGTTGGTTGTGTGAACGGGCAGGCGCAGCAGATTATCGATTTGTTTAAGCAGGAAGTAAATCCTACAGATATTGATGGGGTAGAAGTGTTTAAACATAGCTATGGTTGCTCGCAGTTGGGCGATGATCATGTGAATACGCAAAAAGCATTGGCTGATGTGATCAATCACCCGAATGCCGGTGGTGTTTTTGTGTTGGGTTTGGGTTGCGAAAACAACCAGATCGATCACCTGAAAAAGTTTATTGGCGATTACGACGAAAGCCGCGTACGCTTTTTAGCATCGCAGGATGTAGAGGATGAAGTGGAAACCGGGCTGGAGATTTTGAAAGAAATCTATGACGTGATGCACACTGATCAACGTGAAGCTGTTCCTTTGTCGGAACTGAATATCGGCTTAAAATGTGGTGGATCGGATGGTTTTTCAGGAATTACTGCCAATCCGCTGGTAGGTGCTTTCTCCGATTTTTTGGTGGCGCAGGGTGGAACAACAATTCTTACCGAAGTGCCTGAAATGTTTGGTGCCGAAACCTTGCTGATGGAGCGTGCTCAAAACAAAGCGGTGTTTGACAAAACGGTGAGCCTGATCAATGATTTTAAGGATTATTATCTGCAACATAATTTGCCGGTTTACGAAAATCCGTCGCCGGGAAATAAAAAGGGTGGTATTTCAACCCTCGAAGATAAATCGCTTGGATGTACCCAAAAAGGGGGTACTGCAACTGTGGTCGATGTGTTGAAATATGCCGAGCCCTTAAAAACAAAAGGTTTGAATTTATTGTCGGCACCTGGAAACGACTTAGTGGCTGCATCGGCACTCGGATTTAGCGGCTGTCAGATGGTGCTGTTTACCACAGGGCGCGGAACGCCGTTTGGCAGTTTTGTACCCACCATGAAAATTTCTACCAATTCCGATTTATTCAACAAAAAGAAAAACTGGATAGATTTTAACGCCGGCACTTTGCTCGAGGGCAAAACCATGGACGAGCTTTTGGAAGACTTTGTTCAGTTTATCATTGAAGTTGCCAGTGGCAAACAATTAAACCACGAAAAAACCGGTTTTAAAGAAATTGCCATTTTTAAAACAGGCGTAACGCTTTAGCGATCATAATTGAGATGTATTATTTAAGTCCCTGCAGCCGTTGGTTGCGGGGATTTTTTATTCAGCGAGACCCAAATAACAGGAGAGAAACGAACTGTAATTTGATGGTCGAACTAATCTCGATAGCTGTGCGTATCGGGACTACTGAATTATACTTCGACGCTTGTTATTAAACTAAATTATTATTGATACCTCGTTCGCTTGCTAAGAGGAAGTTCATTCTGCCTCCTCAAGTTCCAGCACCTGTCCCGCACCTTCAAGTTTTGTTTTTATATCCTCATACTGAAGTGCATGAATTGGCGTTTCTTCTTCCAATGCCATTGCAGCAATCATTGCAGCACTTTGCCCAAGTATCATAAAAACGGGTTCCATCCGAATGGAGCCAAATGCAATGTGCGAGCTTGAAACAGCAACCGGAACGAGTAAATTTTCACATTCTTCCTGTTTTGGAAGAATCGATCCCAGTGCAATTTGATAAGGCAAATGCGGGTGAACACCAATGTCGCCTTCGTTTTGCACAAAACCTTCGGGTGTAATGTATCGTTGGGTATTGTGTGAGTCCATCGTGTACGAACCCATTCCAATAGAGTGAGGAACCTGCGATTTTCCCAGCACTTCATTCTCGGTCATTACAAATTCGCCAATCATACGCCGGGCCTCGCGTACATAAATCTGATGAGGCCAGTTTCCGTTATCGGTGAATTCATCTTTTGCCAAACCCCATTGTTTCATTTCATTTTGTATTTCATCAGGAATTCGTGGATCGGTAGCATAAAAATAAAGCAGCCCTTTCTGGTAGTTTTCGTGTTCGCGAATAATCTCTGCCCGCCGTTCGTAGCTGGCTTCGGGGTAGTCGTAGTTCATGCCAATATTATCGAAACTAAATGGCCCGTGGTTGTTTACATCGGTTTTGTGGTTCGGAATCGGATCAAATTTATTAAATGTCTCGCGCCATCCGTGGGTTAACACCCTAACCAACAGTTCGTATTGTGCGGGATCGTAATTGTCAGGTTGCTCGATAGGAACACGGTTATCCGGAACTTTTGTTAGGCACATTCTGAAACAATAAGCCTGGATACGTTCATCGCCATCTCCTTTTTCCCCCGGATCATCGGTTGAAATACGGGGCAAAACGCCACTTGTCGGATCACCGGGCACAACATAAGGACTGATATTCATGCTGCCGAAATGGTGTCCGTGATGAAGGACGCCCGTTTGTATTCCATTCCATTGCTCGTTGTACACCGCGTTTGCTTCGCGGCCAAGGTGGTAATTCACGCCGGCAGCCGCCATTAAATCACCTTCGTAAGTGGCATCGATAAATATTTTTGCAGTGTACTTCTGCCGTTCAGCATGGTAATGGAAACGATTTTGCCGTTTTGTTTTTCCACACCATTCTCACGGTTGAGCCAGCGATCTCTGACAACACGAATATTGTTCTCGCTGATAAAATCCTCAAAAACCTGCTCGGCCACGTGAGGTTCAAAAATCCACATGGTACGTTTATCGCCGTCAATTGCCGGTGTGCCTTGTCCGGTGTTGCCATATTCTTCGCGCTTTTCCCATTGCCAGGCTTCGTCGGTTTGGTAATGCGCATACACACGCTGATAAAATTCTCTTGCCAGCCCGCCAATTACACTTTTATTTCCGGTGTCGGTAAATCCTAGTCCACTCGATGTTAGTCCACCCAGATGTTTATCGGGGCAAACAATTATAACCGATTTATTCATTTTTGCCAGCTGAACAGCAGCGGTTACAGCCGCCGAAGTGCCACCATATATTACAACATCGGCATTTGTAAGCTTTGCATCCTGTTTGGGATTACAGCCGAAAAACAAATAGACAATACTAAAGAGGATGGGGATGAGATGTTTAGTTTTCATAGGTAATCAGGTTTAGTTAAAAGCAGTAAACGGATGTATATCGTTAATCTTTGGTAATGAAATCCGTTTACCGGTTGAATTTAAGTTTTGATTTTGAGGGAACAAAATATTTATAATGGAAAAGGGGTAATATACTACCACTTGTTGTGTGAATTTATGTGTTGTTCATAATAGCTAATCCTACATTTTAGAAAGGCAAGGTCTTTTATTTCGGTTTATAATATTTATTTTCATTTGTAAATTCAAAATGTAATTTAGAAACTGTCGAAAGTAGCAATATATTGCAAAGGTGCTGAGCTGTGTGTCAAAAATCCTTTTGTTGCCTGATTTTGGGATTGAAGTGTTATCGCG